>JBAUGO010000612.1:0-1519 GCA_049679775.1 Anderseniella sp. | reverse complement strand
CCAGTGCTGTGTGGTCACATCGTAGGTCGCCAATGGTCACCGGACCCGGATATTGTAGGCATCTGATGTCACGTTGACCCGCCCTCATCAGCCGTCCCCCAGTGCGATGCGCATCTGCTATGGTGGATACATTACCGGCCTTGCATCGCTTGTCGCGCTCGGCCATGCTCACATCTGACCCAAATTATTTAGCGCGAGTGCGCGTGGAACGATAATTCAATTAATACACTCCACCAAAACAACAGACTTGGCGCCAACCTCCTTGAATTCCAGAACGAAGTGCAACACCCCAGACTTGATATGATATCAGGTCGGTTGGAAGAACCAGAGGAGTGTTGCAGTGGAAACATACCGTCATTTGAGCTGTGAAGACAGGGATCAGATTGCCGTTTTACTGGTGGCCGGACATAATAATACATCCATCGCCCGCATTCTCGGGCGGTCCCCTTCAACGATCAGCCGGGAATTGAAACGCAACTCACTGCAAAGCGGCCGATACTCGGCCCGGATTGCCGATGGGGGCTATATGCATCGCCGTCAGCGCAAAGCAGTGATCGAACGCGATGAACGGCTTGCACTGTTCGTACGTGACCGGCTTGCCGAAGGCTGGTCCCCACAACAGATATCCGGTTGGCTTCGTTCCGGCGTCGAGACAGGTTTGCGCGCTGTGGCCATGGAGACCATCTATGGCTTCATCTACCGTGCCGGCCAGAAGGCCGATGAACTGTGGCGTTATCTCACACGCCGCCGCAGGACGCGCCGTGCACTGCGTACCAGGCCTTCTCGTGACACCATCAAAAACCGCACTTCCATCCACGAACGCCCGGAAAACGTGAATAACCGCTCACAGATCGGCAACTGGGAAGCTGATCTGATCATCTGCCAGCGCACCAGGCCTGTGCTGGTGCTGCACGAACGCAAGTCCCGTGTAACCCTTGCTGCCAAGCTCACCGGCAAGTCTGCTGCAGAGACAGCCGGTGCAATCATGGCCATCTTCAAAAGACTTGATCCGATATTGCGTCAATCGATCACCTTCGACAACGACACTTGTTTTGCCCGCCACACTGTACTGCGCGATGCACTCAGCATGACAACTTGGTTCTGTGATGCCTATGCCTCCTGGCAGAAGGGCGGCATTGAGAATGCCAATGGCAGGTTGCGGCGTTGGTTGCCTCGAAAGACCAATCTCGATGAGGTCTCCGACGAGGACATCCAGGAAATCGTCATGACCTACAATCTCACGCCAAGAAAGTGCCTTGGCTACATCACACCAATCCAGGCTCTCTTTCAAAACCTTGGCAGAGATGTCAGATTGACGTTTGCTTGAAAACGTTGCACTTCGCGTTGGAACTCAGGACGATCAATAAAAAATGAAGAAAAAACTATATTTGTTGGCTTGTGGTTTTCCACGCAGTGGCACAACTTTACTGACTAGCCTGATTGATTCTGCGGACGGATATTTCATGCTTAGTGAACCGCTCTGGCAGGTGCATGAGGCAAAATCGATACGAACGAAACG
>JBAUGO010000611.1:0-1940 GCA_049679775.1 Anderseniella sp. | reverse complement strand
GCAGTGGGTCAGGATATTGATTGTTTTGCCGGGATTTTTGGCAGCGATATCTTCTATCAGCTTGAGGCCGTTGCGACCGATGGCCTCGTTGGTTGCAACATCGCTATCGCAAAGTTCGCGCGCGCGTGCGTAAGCTGCATCAGCGCGCAATTCGCGTGGCAAGGGCTTGATAGCGGCTGACATTTCATCGAGCGCCCAGTTGAGGTTGATGGCGGTGGGGCGGGTTTTCCTGAGCCTTCTGTCGGCGGTTAGAAGGGCAGCATCCGAGGCGTCTTCGCGCAGTGCCAGACATATACCGTAAGCTGCCGTGGCTCCAATCAGCGGTGCACCACGCACCTGCATCACCTCAATGGCGCGCGCGGCGTCTTCAAGCGATTGCAGTGTGATGATTTCAAACTCATGGGGCAGGCGGGTCTGGTCGATTATGTCCACTCGCCAGCCGTCTTCATTGATCCAGATCGAGCGATAGTGACGGCCTGAGACTTTCACGACCTAGTCCCCTTCATAATCCACCAGGCGGTGGACTTTGATATTCTTTTCGATCAGCTTTTGTGCGCCACCCAGATCAGGCAGATTGACAACGAAGGCGGCTGCAACAACCTCTCCACCGGAATCCCGTATCAGGTCGATTGCCGCTTCTGCTGTGCCGCCTGTGGCGATCAGGTCATCAACAAGCAGTATCTTGTCACCCTTCTTGATGGCGTCTGCGTGTATCTCTATCCGGTCCACACCATATTCCAGCTTGTAATCACGCCCGATCACCTTGCCTGGCAGCTTGCCTTTCTTGCGGATGGGAACGAAGCCAAGTCCCAGCTCATGCGCAATGGCCCCGCCCAGAATGAAACCACGAGCCTCGATTCCTGCCACATAGTCGACGCCTGCTGACAGAAATGGCCACATCAATTCATCAACAGTGGCGCGAAAGGCATGCTTGTTGGCCAGCAATGTGGTGATGTCACGAAACTGGATCCCTGGCTTGGGGTAGTCCGGAATGGTGCGAATGTGGCGGCGAATATCGAAACCGTTGCGAAGGTCCATGAGGGCATACCTTGATTGAAGATGTGTATTATCTTGTTAGCGGTTCAGGACGCGCCCTGCAACGGCATCGAGCTTTGCGACAAGGGCGGGATCACGTTTTTCGGGTGCTGTCATGATGGCATATTCAAGTGCGGTGTCGGAATGGTGCGGACAAGGTTGATGATCGCGTGGAAAGTCCCGCGCCAGGCGCGTTACAAGTTTTATGGCATTTGAAACATTGGCCCGCATGACAGTGAGAATGGATTGTATGTCCACGGAGCCATGGTCGGGATGCCAGCTGTCAAAGTCTGTCACCATGGCAGCGGTCGCATAGCAGATCTCGGCCTCACGGGCGAGTTTGGCTTCCGGCATGTTGGTCATGCCGATCACGTCACACCCCCACTGGCGGTAGAGCTTGCTCTCGGCGATGGATGAGAACTGCGGGCCTTCCATGGCCAGATATGTGCCGCCACGGGTGTGTGGAATGTCCTCGGCCTTTGCTGCAGCTTCAAGGGCATCTGCAAGCAAAGGTGATATTGGATCTGCTACCGAGACATGCGCGACACAGCCTTTGCCAAAGAAACTCTTCTCGCGGGCAAAAGTTCGGTCAATAAACTGGTCGATGATGACGAATGTGCCAGGTGGAAGCTCTTCACGAAATGAGCCACAGGCAGAGACAGATACAAGATCGGTTACGCCAGCGCGTTTCATCACGTCAATGTTGGCGCGGTAATTTATGTCGGTTGGCGAAATGCGATGACCCCGGCCATGCCGTGGCAGAAACACGACCGGTAGTCCAGCGATCTCACCGCGACGCACTTCGTCGGATGGCTCGCCCCATGGACTGTCGATTTTCTCCCAACGGGCATTGTCCATCTCGATGTCGTAAACACCGGACCCTCCGACAATACCCAGAATTGATT
>JBAUGO010000610.1:0-3247 GCA_049679775.1 Anderseniella sp. | reverse complement strand
CCCATGGGATACGGCTTTTCTGATGGTGATCCCGATGCCATTGTGCGGCCAGTTCCTGGTCGGCTGGTACGTGCTCCATGGGGTAATCAATTGGCACAGGTCTTGTGCACGCCACATGATGCAGTATCAGGAGAATTGTTCTGGTACGATCCGCGTACCATTCTGCAAGCTGTCGTAGAGCGGTTTGCAGATATGATGCTGTCGCCCGTTACTGCCGTTGAACTTGAGTTTTACTTCATATCACCTGAGCGAAATGACGATGGCTCGCCACGCCCGGCATCATCGCCACGCAATCTCCGGCAGGAAACCGCCGGCAAGGTTTTGTCGCTGGACAAGCTGGATGAGTTCGCCCCCGTCATTGCGGCCATCGAGCAAGCCTGCAAGGAGCAGAACCTTCCAATCTCGACAATGATTTCGGAATACGGACCCGGCCAGTTCGAAATCAATCTGGAACATGGCAATGATCCGGTGAAGGCTTGTGATGATGCAGTGCTTCTGCGCCGTTGCATCACATCTATTGCGCGTCAAAACGGGCTTGATGCCACGTTCATGTCTGTGCCGTTTCCCGGTCAGTCCGGCTCTGGAATGCACATTCATGCTTCACTGGAAGACGGGGATGGCAATATATTTGATCCTTCATATGAAGGTGCAGAGGAAAAACTATCTTCTGCAATTGCAGGCTTGCAAGCCATACAGGCAGAAGCAATGGCTCTTTTTGCCCCGAACATGAATGTTTATCGCCGCTTCGTGGCAGACAACTTCACGCCCGTGACCACGGATTGGGGCGAAAACAATCGCTCTGTTGCCTTCCGCATTCCTTCTGGCCCCACAGCGGCCAGGCGCATTGAGCACCGCGCGGCTGGAGCCGAAGCCAATCCCTATCTTGTCATGGCGGCGGTGTTGGCGGGCATGCACCACGGACTTGAAAACAACCTTCAGGCCACCAGCAAGGTTACCGGAAATGCAGGCTCAACGGTGGATGAGGCTTTACCTCTCACACTCTGGTCTGCGCTCGACACCATCAAGCAGGCAACAATCCTGCCGCATTATCTGGGAGCCGACTACTGTTCCATGTATGCCGAAATAAAGCAGGCAGAGTTTGCCAGCTTTATGCAGACAATCTCGAAACAGGAATATGACTGGTATCTATAACGCAATACCGCAGCCCTGGTTTCATCCAGAACTGCGGTGTTTGATTTCAGGCCAGTAAGGGATTAGAAGCCGCGGCGGGCCATGCACTTGTCAAAGCGCCAGGTGCCTTCACCGTAGCGGTTGTCGCATTTGCGGAAGGCGCGACGGTATGCACGACCACCGCGGTAACCGTAATCGTCGTCATAATAGCCATTGTCATGTGCGTGCGCATGTGCTGCGGCGCCTGCGATCAGGGCGGCGGCGCCAAAGCCGATGCCGATTTTCTGACCCGTGCTCAATGCGTTGGCAGGAGCGGCCATCGATGCGGCCATTGTGAAAGCGGCGATTGCGGCGATTGCGGTGTTGCGAATTGTTGTCATTTTCTCAGTCCTCTTTTGGGTTTGTTACTTTGTTTGTTGGTTAGTCACGTCCGATAACGCGACTATGACAAACCCGTGAGCAGGTTTATGTGCATTCTGTCACATCACAGAATACGCGGGGCAAAAATCATGGCCCAGCTTTAAAGACCTCAAATGTCTGTATGCATTTGATAGCCAGGCGCAAACACAAGCCGCACCGAAGTGATTGCTTCACCACCCCTCCAGGTGCTGCGATCAATGACGAAAAGACCCTCATTCTCCTTGCAGGCAAGAATATCAGCTTCGAATTTCGTGGCACTCATCGCGGAGAAGGTAATGTCACCAGAACTGAACGGAATGTTTTCAACCAACCATTCATTCGGGCTTTGATCTTTAAAATCCACACCAGATATTTCGGGAACAACCCGTGGATTGATCCAGCGATTTTCGAAGACATAAGGCTTGCCGTCCGCCATGTGAATACATACCAGATGAAGCAGCTTCTCGTCAGGCCGGAGCTGCATGCGCCCAATCATGCCATGCGAGGGGACGGCGACTTGTGAACTGATGAGTGTGTAGAGGTAGGCATGTCCCTTGCTTTCAATTTCGCGACGAATGACAGGGATATCCAGAGTAGCCTTGCGGATCGGGTGCAAGGCAACCCGGGTGCCTGCTTTCCTTCGCCTGTCGAGTAACCCTGAATCAGCAAGGTTCTGCAGTGCCCGGTTGACCGTGGCCCGTGCACAACCGAATTCAGTCGCAAGATCAGCTTCGTTTGGAATCAGGTCACCCGGTTTCCAAAGGCGTGAATTGATCCTTCTTAGAACTTCGTCCTGAACCGATTGCCAGTTTCTGAAAGACAAGTCGCTCAAATTGCGTCTCCAAGCTCCCGCATGATCGATTTGAAGCGGGAAGTAATTGCCTCATTCTCTTGATGCTTACCCTGCATAACCAGATGGCGCCCCGCTGACCACACGTCTGTTATCAATTTGTCATCACCAGCAAAAATATAAGAATCCAGAATTGTATCTCCGACCTTGCCCACCAGGTGCACGCTGTTTGCATCAAGCGCCATCAGATCTGCGTAATAACCAGAAGCTAGTTTACCGCATTTGCGCCCTGCAGCTATTGCCCCTCCCTCAGTGCTGGCATCAAACAGGCGCCGCCCAGTGGAAAGGTCTTGAGTTGCCATTGCGGCGCGTGAATGATCGCGCAAGCGTTGGGAATAGTCGAGGGTTCTGAGCTCCTCGCTCAGGGAAATTCGTATATTTGAATCAGAGCCAATTGCTATCTTGCCACCGGCATCAAACCAACGATTGCCATCAAAAATACCATCTCCAAGGCTGGATTCAGTTATGGGGCAAAGACCGGCAATAGCGCCTGACCTGGCAAGGCTATCAGTTTCATGGGGTTGCATTTGCGTACAATGAATAAGGCACCATTTGGCGCCCACCTCGCAATTGTCCACAAACCACTCAACGGGCCGTGCGCCGTAATGTGCAACCACCTCATCAACTTCAGCAATCTGCTCAGCCAGATGCATGTGAACAGGGCCGTCGCCCGCCAATTGGAAAGCTCTGCCCAGGTCTTCTGCTGCAACTGCTCGAATACTATGTGGCGCCAGTCCCAGTCTGGCATCTCCTGGAAGCCTTGAAACGGCTTCCCTCGCCTGTTCATGCAGTCTGGCAAATCTCTCGAAGTCATTGCCGAAGCGTATTTGCCCGGCGGCAAGGGCGCTCTTGTCACACGCCCCATAC
>JBAUGO010000609.1:0-3217 GCA_049679775.1 Anderseniella sp. | reverse complement strand
ACCATAAGCGGCCTCGTCCAACTTATAGGCAGCCTCACGCTCAGCGCGGTCTGATCCGTGCAGAAATGTGCCGGAAGGCACAATGACGGTTTTGGGCCAGTCATCAGCATGAGCTGTGGAAGGATTGACTAGTGCTGCAAGTCCCAACAGGCCAAAGAGCAGACATAAAAGTCGAAATGCCGATCTCATGCCACGTTGCGCAGGTCAGACAAAGCCTTTTCGACGGCCGCGATCTGGCGTTCAATATTGATGTCCAGAATTGATGTGATTTCCAGATCACGATCCTCATAGACATCAATGCCGGGCTTCATGGCTGCCCAACGCTTGATCGTTTTGTCGCGCTCTATCAACAGCGCTTCAATCTGGGGAAAGAACAGACCGAACACAGCACTGAGCGCCTTGTTCGTCGCCAGACACGGGAACGTCAGGTCGATCTTGAACCGGTCAATCATGGCAATGACGTTGCTGGCTGGGTAGAAGGTTTCATCGGTTACCCAGCGGTTGGTGGTGAACAGACCAATCGGATTGCCAGGCTTGTCCATGGACACAGCCACGAAATGGGTCAGGGCATCCTTGCCCTGGGGTCGCTTTGCCTTGCCACTGTAAGCAACCGGTTCCATGCCGTTTGGCATGCCGGCGGCGCGCAGGAACGTGTGGAAGTGACCATGCTCACCAGATTCTGGCCGGTGCGTGTGATAATAATATTGTGAATGGGTCTCGCTATCGTAGACGTCACCTTTGGGGTAGTGGTCCAGTTCATAAAACGTACCCTGATTGGCGAGACACTGGCCAACCATGTTCTGACCAGACTTGCTCAAGACACGGATCATGTCCTGCAAGGTGTGCCCAGCCTGAACCATATCCTCCAGCCTTTTGCGCGGCAGCACAGCCAGATGAGGCTTAATATCAAACGGCATATTCTGTGTGTTCATCATGGAAACTATTCTTACATCAAGTTGTACCGTGGGGAAAAGCCTCTGGTGCATCATTCAACTGAACGTTACATTGAGTGATCACAATCATGTGCAACTATTTGATGTATGCGGGTTGAAGCTTTACACTCACTGCATGATTCACCAGTTGCAATGATCGACTGTTAGCTGATCGACTGTCATAGGGGAGAAGTATCATGATGCTGACACTTAAGAAGTTTGCCACCGCCGTGGCCATCACATTTGCTTATGTTACTGCTGTGGGTGGTATTGCTGTACAGTCTGTATACGCTGCCAAGGGCAATGCAGCCCCTGACGCAACCGCAACGCGCCAGGCTATAGTCGAGATATTGAACACGAAAGACCGTCTACCGCTGCCAATTGAGCGTGTACGAGACGTCCTGAAGCAACACTATATCGAAAACAACGGTGAAATCCTTTGGGTCGGCACCAGTCGAATGACCCCTCTGGTGCAACGGCTGGAGTTTGCCGAAGATGACGGTTTGAAACCAGAAGACTATCCTGTGGACTATCTGGTTGATCTGCGTGATCAGATTGATCCTTCCAATCCACTTGCAGCCGGTTACAGCGAGATCGCCTATTCGGCATTTTTTCTGGGTTACGCCAAGGATCTGGCAACAGGACGCGTCATCTTGTCCAAGATTGACAAGGATGTTTTCCAGAAGCCGCGCAAGCTGGAATTACTGCCCTTGCTGCAGGGCGTCAGCTCATCAGCCAATCCATCAAGTTACTTGAATAGCGTTGAGCCGCAAAATTCACATTACAGGGCTCTGAAGTCGCTGCTGAGAAAGTACCGCACGATTGCCGGATATGGCGGCTGGGGCAAAATTGACCGCGGAGAGGTGATCAAACCCGGTCAGAGCGACCCTCGTATTCCGCAACTCCGAGCACGGCTTGAGAAGTCGGGCGATATCTCTCCCCGGAACCTGCAAGATCCAACTCTTTACTCACCTGATCTGGTGCTGGCTGTTGAACAGTTTCAAAAGCGCAACGGGCTGGATGCTGACGGCGTTATTGGTCCGGGTTCACTGGCTATGCTGAATGTGACCGCTGAAGAGCGGATGCGCCAGATCATCATAAATATGGAGCGCTGGCGCCATATGCCGAGTGATATGGGCGACAAGCATCTCATGGTCAATATAGCTGCCTTTGAGATGTTCAAGTACGAAGACGGTCTCATGGTGGAAGCCCGTCCGGTCATGGTTGGCAAGAACCAGCACCAGACGCCAAGTTTCTCGGATGAGATTGAATATGTTGAAATCAATCCAACATGGACTGTGCCATATTCCATTGCAACCAAGGAAATGCTGCCGAAGCTGCAAAACAACCCAACTTATCTTGGGCCTGAATTTGAGCTCTTGCAAGGTGGGCAATCCATTCCGTTTTCTGCGGTCAACTTCAATAATTATTCCCGTGGAGATTTTCCGTTCACCATCCGACAGAAACCAGGCGCAAAGAATGCGCTGGGCACCATCAAGTTCATGCTGCCGAACAGGCATGCAATTTATTTGCATGACACTCCCTCACGTTCGCTCTTTGGCAAGACGCAACGTGCTTTCAGCCATGGCTGCATTAGGGTGTACAAACCGCTTGAGTTTGGGGTGAGCATCCTTGAGGACGTACCAGGCTGGAACCTGAAAAAGCTTGAGGCAGTGGTTGAGACAAGGGAAACGACAAGGGTAAAGTTGCCGCAAAAGTTACCAGTTCATATTGTCTATGCCACGTCATGGCGTGGCGAGGGGGGCTCGGTTGAGTTTCGCGAAGATATCTATAGCCGCGACGAAAAGCTTTATAATGCGCTATTCGGCAAGCGTGCGTCCTGAGCCACGATAGTAAAATCGGCACTGTATCAGCTGATACAGTGCCAGGGGTTTATTGTCCTGGCACTGCGATCCTCTGGGGTGTGGTAGGCAACAAAAGGTCATTCGGCACGGCCAAATGTTGATCAAGCCCGCTCAGTTTACGCGGTGTCTGCAACTCTTGCGCACTCGCATCCTTGTCAGTGCTATCTGACGGCAATATCCGGGAATAGAATAGTTTTTTACCTACAGTGCCAGTGGCTGCGGCGCCTTCTTGAGGGGTATTATCGGTCGGTTTACCTGGGCTTTCCTGTGTGGAAGGTAGCGTCAGGTCTAATTGATTTGTGTCACGGCCCGTGCTGCTCCACGGCCATATGCCGGACAAGGATGCACTGGCCATCTGGGCGCGACGTTCCACTTGATATCCTATCTCCGATCCATAGAGACCCAGCGTCACACCACTGA
>JBAUGO010000608.1:0-5870 GCA_049679775.1 Anderseniella sp. | reverse complement strand
CCAGTTATGTTCAACGTGCATAAGGCTTCCAGAAATTAGCCCGGACTGGTGAGGCCATCCGGGCTTATTGTTTAGTGAGATAACAAACCCACTAAGAGCCTTCTTTTTCCTCTAATACTGGTTCAGGTGATTTGTACATGTGTCTTACTCCTCATATATTGAAAATAATGATATAAGTTGTCCCTAAGTCACTCTGTTGTCAATGGGGTTAGAGGTAAAAAAGGCAGGCTCTGTGGAACCTGCCTTTGAAATTCTGTGAAATTGGTATTGCGACCACAATTTTGTGGACATTCCCTCCCCAGACTTGGGTCCGAGTGATCACTCGTTGGTGAACTGACTATTGTTTTGCATATTGAATTGGTGATGTCCAGTCAAATTGTCGCACCAGTTCAAAAAGTGATCACAATTCCGTGGCGTGGTTTGCCGTAATCGCCTTTGTCAAATCTCTCGGCATGGACTATGAACAGCTTTTGTTTTGAGGCTGATTTTAGTCTCGCATTTGTATTCAGGGTCTATCACATGAAACTCAGCCAGTACTTCCTTCCCATTTTGCGCGACGATCCCAAGGAAGCGGAGATTGTCTCTCACCGCCTCATGCTGCGTGCAGGCATGATCCGCCAGGAAAGTGCGGGCATCTATTCCTGGTTGCCGCTTGGCTACAAAGTGCTGCGTAAAATTGAGCAGATCGTGCGCGAAGAGCAAAACCGCGCCGGGGCAATTGAGGTTCTCATGCCCACGATCCAGTCTGCTGACCTGTGGCGCAAATCCGGCCGCTATGATGATTATGGCAAGGAGATGCTGCGTATCACCGATCGCCATGAACGTGACATGCTGTTTGGCCCAACCAACGAGGAAATGATCACAGATATTTTCCGCTCTGGTGTGCAGTCCTACAAGGATGTGCCCCGCAATCTCTATCACATTCAATGGAAGTTTCGTGACGAGGTGCGTCCACGTTTTGGTATTATGCGCGGTCGTGAGTTCCTGATGAAAGATGCCTATTCGTTCGATCTGTCGGTTGAAGCGGGTAAGCACTCTTACAACAAGATGTTTGTGTCTTACTTGCGCACATTCGCTCGTATGGGGTTGAAGGCAATTCCCATGCGTGCCGACACTGGCCCCATAGGTGGCGACATGAGCCATGAGTTTCTGATACTCGCTGATACGGGAGAGTCAGAAGTGTTCTTCGACAAGGCGTTTCATGATTTTGACTGGTCAGCCTTTGACATCGACTATGATGATGAAAAGGCGGTTGCTGGTGTGGTTGCTGATTTTACCTCGAAATATGCGGCTACCGACGAAATGCATGATGCTGGTGAATATGAAAAACTTCCTGCCGATCGCCGGGTAACAGGGCGCGGCATTGAAGTGGGTCATATATTCTTCTTTGGTGATAAATACGCCAAACCGCTTGGCTGTCAGGTGCAAGGCCCGGATGGCAAGCCTGTCACAATTCAGTCTGGTTCCTATGGCGTAGGTGTATCTCGGCTTGTGGGTGGTATCATCGAGGCGAGCCACGATGAAAACGGTATCATCTGGCCTGAAGCGGTTGCACCTTTCCGCATTGGCATCATCAACCTCAAATCTGGGGACAGTGAAACAGATGCGGCGTGCGAAAAGCTTTACAGGCTGTATCAGGAGCAGGGCAATGAAGTGCTTTATGATGATACAGATAACCGTGCTGGTGGAAAATTTGCGACAATGGACCTTATAGGGGTTCCCTGGCAGGTTATCATCGGTCCGCGCGGTCTTAAGGAAGGCAAGGCGGAATTGAAGAATCGCGCTACAGGTGAACGTCAGGATATTTCACTCGAAGCTCTGAATTCGCGTTTTGCCAATTAAACTGGAAACCCTCAATGGCCAGCACCGATACACCTCCTTTTTCAGCTCATGAGCGCATGATTGCGTTTCGCTATCTGCGTCCTCGCCGCAAGGAAGGCTTTATATCGGTCATAGCCGGATTTTCGTTTCTGGGCATTTTGCTTGGTGTGGCAACATTGATCATCGTCATGGCGGTGATGAACGGTTTCCGCACCGAACTTCTGAACAAGGTGTTGGGCTTTAACGGTCACGTCATGGTCTACTCCACGACAGGTGCGCCAATCCCGGACTTCCTACAGCGCGCCGAGAAACTGGCAAGTACGGATGGCATAGTGCGCGCCATGCCGTTTACAGAAGGTCAGGCCATGGCATCATCTCAGCGCACTTCCAGCGGTGTGCTGGTGCGGGGCTTGAATGGTGCGCAACTGGCCAAATTACCCAGCGTTGTAAACGACAAATTGCGCGGATCACTTGGCGGCTTTGATGAAGGTACGGGTGTCGCTATTGGCTATCGCCTTGCCTGGAAACATGGCTTGAGCATTGGTGACACGATCACCCTTGTGTCCCCGGAAGGTCCTGCCACCATATTCGGCTCGGCACCGCAGATACGCTCCTATCCTATTGTGGCAACCTTTGAAATTGGCATGTCCGAATATGACGGCTCGGTCATATATATGCCCATGACACAGGCGCAGGAATTCTTTGGTCAGGAAGATGGTGCAAGTGCCATTGAGGTCATGGTTGAACAACCTGACAAGATTGATGACTATATTCCCGCCATGAAAGCGCAGGCTGGTGAAGACCTGCAATTTGTCACCTGGAAAACTTCCAACAAGACCTTTTTTGATGCCCTTCAGGTAGAGCGCAACGTGATGTTCCTGATCCTGACCTTGATCATACTTGTG
The DNA here is from genome assembly GCA_049679775.1 of Anderseniella sp. Lineage (GTDB taxonomy): Bacteria > Pseudomonadota > Alphaproteobacteria > Rhizobiales > Aestuariivirgaceae > Anderseniella. Next base: position 3,144 of record JBAUGO010000608.1, on the reverse strand, counting down.
GCGGCCCTGAATATCATTTCCGGCCTTATCATGCTGGTCAAGGACAAGGGCAAGGACATAGCAATATTGCGCACCATGGGAGCCACGAGCGGGTCCATTCAGCGCATATTCTTCATGACAGGCGCTGCCATTGGTGTGGCGGGAACGCTTGCTGGCATTGTCCTGGGGGTCATCATCTGCCTCAATATAGAAAATATCCGGCAGGGACTTTCCTGGTTGTCGGGCAAGGAATTGTTCTCGCCTGAGCTTTACTACCTCTCTCGGATGCCGGCTGAAATGAATGTGGGCGAGACTGTCATGATCGGTTTGATGGCACTCGGACTTGCCTTCCTGGCCACGATTTATCCGGCACGTCGAGCCGCAAAGCTCGATCCGGTGGAGGCCTTGCGGTATGAATAATTCATCGCGTGGTGGCGTCATGCCAGCCTTGAGCCTGCGTGAAATTGCGCGCAGCTATTCACAAGGTCATCGCCACATTGATATTTTCAAGGATCTCTCGATTGATGTTTTCCCTGGTGAAGTGGTGGCGCTCGTAGGTCATTCAGGCACCGGCAAGTCGTCCTTGCTGCATATAGCTGGCCTGCTGGAAAAGCCAACCGCTGGAGATGTCTATATTGCAGGCGAAAACTGCACACTCCTGTCTGATGGTTCCGCCACAAGGGTCAGGCGGCTGGGCATTGGATTTGTGTATCAATTTCATCATCTGCTGCCAGAATTCAATGCCATTGAAAACGTGATAATGCCACAACTCATCGCCGGTGTGTCACGTGATGAGGCGCATGTGCGGGCTGATGAACTGCTCAACAAGCTTGGTCTGTCAAAACGCGCGACCCATCGTCCAGCCGAGTTGTCTGGTGGTGAGCAGCAACGTGTTGCAATAGCGCGGGCATTGGCCAACAGGCCTCTACTATTGCTTGCAGATGAGCCAACAGGTAATCTTGACCCTGAAACAGCAGGGCGGGTTCATAACGAATTCCTGTCCCTCATACGTGATGAAGGACTGGCCGCGTTGATCGCAACTCACAACATTGAGCTGGCGCATCAGATGAATCGTGTTGTTCAGTTGCATGGTGGCAAGTTGGTAGAGGTAACCCGATGAAGGCAGTGTTTCACCACAATCAGTTGGCGCATTTTCCATCGCGATATTTGAGCCGCGGGCACATCACCGAGTTTCCGGAGCAGCCAGAACGTGCCAAGCGCCTGCTGAAAGGGGTTCGCGCTGCGGGATGTGAAATGCATGCAGCACGCGCTCATGGCGATGCACATCTTCTGGCCGTGCATACGCCGCGCTATCTGAAGTTTCTTGAATCGGCATGGCGCAAGTGGAACCGGCCCAAGGGCAAGGCCTTTGAAGAAGTAATGGCCAGCATTCGTCCGGTTGAAAAGCCGGCGCGCTACCCATCTGACATTCTTGGGCAGGCCGGATGGCATCAACAGGATTTTTCATGCCCGATCACTGAACAGACCTACAAGTCGGTGCGTGCATCTGCTGACACTGCTCTGTCAGCAGCTGAGCTGATTGTTGAAGGTGATCAGGTTGCTTATGCCTTGTGTCGCCCGCCGGGACATCACGCCTATGCCGATAGAGCAGGTGGGTTTTGCTATCTCAACAATACCGCGATTGCCGCGCAGTATTTGCGCAGTGCCTGGGACCAGGTGGCAATTCTCGACATTGATGTCCATCACGGCAACGGCACGCAGGGCATCTTTTATGAACGCTCTGATGTGTTGACGGTATCAATCCATGCCGATCCGTCTAAATATTATCCCTTCTATTATGGCTACGAGTCTCAGCGGGGCAAAGGAGCCGGGACCGGGTTCAACATCAACATTCCCGTGCCGGTCAAGTCTGACGATGAAGTCTGGATGGGGGCACTGGAACTGGCACTCAGCGAGATCAGCGACGCTGCACCTGGCGCGATTGTGGTTGCGCTTGGGCTTGATGCCCACGAGGCAGATCCACTGAACGGTGGTGCTGTGACAACGGCTGGCTTTCAACGCATGGCCAGCGCGATTTCCAAACTCAACCTGCCGACACTGATCGTGCAGGAGGGCGGCTATCTGACAGATGATCTGGAAAATAACCTGGCCAGCTTCCTGAAAGGTTTCGGTGGGTAGCTGGGTCAAAATGCGTGTCATTTTTCTTGAGTTCAGTAAACTCAGACCATGACTGACACGCCCGCCAGCTTTGTTCATTTGCGCGTCCATTCAGCTTACTCGCTGTCTGAAGGTGCGCTACCAATCAAGCTACTGGCCAAATTGTCAGTTGCGCAATCCATGCCCGCGCTTGGAATATCCGACACGGGCAACTTGTTTGGTGCATTGGAGTTTGCCGAGGTAATGTCAGGGGCAGGGGTTCAGCCGATTATTGGCTGCACCTTGCTGGTCGACACTGAAGACACACCCAAAGGCCCCGCTCATGGCCATACGGCTTTGGACCTGTCGCGCATCGCGCTCATCGCACAAAATGAAGTGGGCTACCGAAACCTGCTCAAGCTGTCGAGCCGTGCCTATCTGGATGCACCAGAAGCAGAATTGCCGCATATAACCATCACAGTTTTAGAAAATCTGAGTGATGGTTTGATATGCCTGACTGCAGGTCCAAACGGTTTGATCAACAAACCGCTTCTGGAAAACCAGCGCAGCGTAGCTGTTTCCCGACTGCAACGGTTGAAATCCATATTCGGACTTCGCCTATATATTGAACTGCAACGCCATGGCTTGCCGGAAGAGCGCCTTGCCGAGACTGGTCTGGTGGAACTCGCCTATGAAATGGACCTGCCGCTGGTTGCCACCAACGAGCCGTATTTTGCCAGCGCCGATGATTTTGCAGCTCATGATGCCTTGATCTGCATTGCAGAAGGTGAAGTCGTTGCCAATGAAAACCGCCGCCGGCTGACACCTGATCATTATTTCAAGTCGCAATCAGAAATGGTTTCGCTGTTTGCTGACTTGCCGGAAGCCATTGAAAACACCATTGAGATTGCAAGGCGGTGTTCGTGGTACCCCGAAGAGATTGACCCGATTTTACCAAAGTTCACTTCCGGTAGTGAGGCAAGTGATGAAGCAGAAGAATTACGGGTTCAATCCCGGCTGGGGCTTGCAAATCGGCTGGATGCTTTAGGGCTTGCCGAAGGATATACG
>JBAUGO010000607.1:0-3539 GCA_049679775.1 Anderseniella sp. | reverse complement strand
CACCCAAAGTCGGTCATTGACCTCATCCTGAAATGAAATTTGCGCCTCAGTGACTTCAATCGTTTCCAGTGAACCTGCGCCTTGTTCATTTCCCTGTAGCGCGGCATTGATTGTTTGTGCGATTGACCTCGTTGAGCTGATGTCCTGTTTTCCGGTTGCATTGGTGTCTTGCCCATTTATGGGAACGCTGGCATCAGCCTTGCCTGTGCTGCCTGCCGACTGGGAAAAACCCATTGCAATGCCTCCATCGGCGTCACGACGGGCAAATAATCTGGCGCCGATCAGTTCGAGGCTTTTGGGTTTTACTTTCCCTGAGAAAATTTCACCAATATCAACAGCAATGGCTGCACGTGGTGCTTGAGCTATCGGGTTGCCCTGTGCATCTGACAAGCGAACATTTGCCAACCTCAAGGTGGGGTGGCCGGAGCCTCCCACTCGCTCAATAACCACATCATCCAGGTCAAGGCGCAAACCCGGTATAGAATCAGCAACCTGCTCTCGCACTGTTTGCTTTAGAAATCCGACACTCATTGGACCGGATGACAGCGCAAACGCAAGATAGGCTATCACCGCAATCATCATGATTACGGTCACAGCAAGTATCCATGCTATGCCCTTTACTGCCCGATTGGCCAATATCTCTCTCTTTTCTCATCTGGCGGCTTGCGCACCAGGTCTTCTCGTCCCACCAACGCACAAATCTAATGGCGAACAGCCCTTATTGAAGCACCACAATACACCGCGTTACGGCCCAATTGTGACATTAAATACTGTATACACTAGAATACCAAATTCCTGCCCAAATCTGGCGCTTGTTTCGTAATCCAAATGGCAGAATATAACGTACTTACACAATTACAACTTTTTCTGACTGGAGACTATAACGTATGACCAAACAACTTGCGGCTGGGGACCAAATGCCTTCTTTCAATATAGATGCGACAGGCTCTGGCAGCATTTCATCTCAAAGTCTTGCTGGAAAGAAAGCGGTAATTTTCTTCTATCCAAAGGACGACACACCTGGCTGCACCAAGGAATCGATAGCGTTTTCCAAATTCAAAGGTGCCTTTGAGGCAATAGATACCGTGATTGTTGGCATATCTGCCGATACCATCGACAAACACGACAAATTTATTGCCAAGCATAACCTCACAATCACTCTGGGGTCCGATCCGGAGCTGGACACATTGAAAGCCTTTGGGGTTTGGGTCGAAAAATCCATGTATGGCCGCAGTTATTTCGGAATCGAGCGCAGCACGTTTCTTGTGGGCAAGGATGGCAAAATCGCTCAGGTCTGGCGTAAGGTCAAAGTGCCGGGTCATGCAGAGGCCGTTCTTGAAGCGGCGAGTAATCTCGGCTGAGGCAAGCCCCTGTTTTGATTTGGCCGGGTGACAATACTGCTGACCTTATTTTTTGATCAGCGCCCATATTTGCACCACAAAGTCATTACAAATCTGTTTTTGTATTTTGAAATGCTGTTGTATAGACATTCAGCATAAAAATCAGTTTTATCCATCATCAGCCCATAATAGGGAGGGCTTATGAAACAGAGACGGCGCCATATTGGCTTGCGCAGACAGCGCGGGCCTTTCTCTCGTTTGGCCTATGCATTTCGCGAACGTCAGATATATCTACGCTCAGAGGGTGAAGTCCAGTTTATCACCCTTCGACCCTGGGTTCAGGTGGTTACTATCTTCGCTTTTACAGCAGGCCTGTTCTGGGTGGCATATGCGACCGTGAACGTGGCCTTCAAGGATCAGCTTCTCGCACTGAAAGAGCGCAATCAATATCGTGCACGCCTTGAATATGAAGACCGGATCGGTGAGATGCGTGCCAATATTGACCGCCTGAACCGCAAACTTCTTCTGGATCAGAAGGCTTATCTCGCCAAGGTCGACGAAGTGCGCTCTGAGCATGATCGCCTCGTTGATCGTCATGAGCAACTTTCAGAATTTTTCAAACAGGGCTGGCTGCCGGCATCTAGCGCTACTCAGCAACAAAAAGAGGGTAACCTCGCTCCACGCGGCACCATACCGGCGACTGAACTCGCACAAGGCGCTACAAGGACTTCAAAAGCCGTTGAAAAATATGTTGATGACTTCACTTCAGAGAACGAAGTGCTGCAGCCTATCAATGAACTGCGCACTTATATGGCTGAAATGGAAACTCGCGAGGCCAACCTGCTTGATGGGGTGTCATCATATCTTGACGGTAGAACAAATCTTCTTGCCGATCAGTATCGCAAACTGAGCATCAATGCGAACCGTCTTGCTGAAACATCCACATACAAGCCTGATGCTGTCGGTGGCCCTTACATTGCGGCAACAGCTGCAGACCTGGGGTCGACAATGCTGGCCGAAAAGGTTTCTGGATTATCGCGACAACTTGAAATATGGGAAACGTTGAAGTTTCAAACCACGCGCCTGCCTCTGTCTCGGCCCATGAGCGACGAGTATGAAATTTCAAGCGGTTTTGGATTGCGCAAAGACCCTTTCCGGAAACGTCCTGCAATGCATGCTGGAGTGGATTTTCGCGGAGCTACCGGCTCACCAGTACACGCAACGTCATCAGGAACCGTGATATTGGCGGGCAGAAGTGGCGGCTATGGTAATAAGGTCGAGATCCGCCACGATGGGGGCGTAACAACTCATTATGCGCATTTAAGTATAATTTCTGTTCGTACTGGTCAAAAGGTCGAACCAGGTGATATAATCGGACGTGTTGGCAGTACGGGTCGGAGCACTGGCCCGCATCTGCATTACGAAACTCGCGTGGACGGCCGCGCTATAGACCCGGTTAAATTTTGGAAGGCCCGCGATGTTTTTCAGGAAATCACGCGATAAATCGCCCAAGGGCAACAGCAACAGCGGTGGACGCCACAGGCAACGCTCGGCTGGACCCTCACTCTTGTCCATGGACCTCGTCATAGATGGATCTGTGTCTACGGCGGGCGAATTGCAGATTGATGGCACGATCAATGGCATGGTCAGGGCACGCGCAGTGGTCGTTGATGCCAATGGTGTTGTGTATGGCGATATCACGGCCGAGGAAGTAATCGTTCGTGGGCGTGTCATTGGTCCCATCAGGGCTGTTCACATCCATATATATTCAGGCGCACACATCGAAGGCGACGTGATCAACCAGACTTTGTCGATTGAAAATGGTGCACATGTTGATGGCAAGATCAGGCGCGTAGAAGACCCTCTCTCAGAACCATTTGAAACCGTCCAGGGATATGGCCAGTGGGGTGCACAGCAACCCTACCAGCAACCCTATGACAGCTATGTACAAGACAGCCTCTACTCCCTGCCCGGCACCGATGAGCCTTTGGAAGACGAGTATGTCAGCCGACCTGTTGTCAGACCAAAAGCTGCTGAGTGATCGATATTGATTGAGTGATGACTACTCAATATCCTCAACGCCGTCGGGGCCGCCGCCATGCACCCGTTGCGCGAGCGAAGCCTCAATGAAGTCGTTCAGGTCTCCGTCCAGCACAGCGGTTGGATTTGTGCTTTCATGGCCGGTTCTCAAGTCTTTCA
>JBAUGO010000606.1:0-9812 GCA_049679775.1 Anderseniella sp. | reverse complement strand
GACGCGTTCATCAGGTCGCCAGCTATCGCTCCCAATGGACCCTGGTCGCACACATCCTTGTAGGCGCTGATGCGTTGCCAGTTCACATAGTCGCCAAAGTAAGCACCTGGCTTTCCTGCCTCAGTGTGATTTTTACCGTAGGGGCCAGGGTTTAGCAGGTTTTCTTCAATGGCTGATTCAAGTTTTTCACGCCATTCAGCCGGTACAATATTGCGCAGAACGCACACGCCATCCCTGGCAAATGTGGCACGGGTTGCTTCGGAAACCTTTGTCATCATGACCTTCTGAGTTAGGGAGTGAAATCTCGATGCAGCTATTCTGCAACGACTAACTTCATGCTGCAACCTGTTTCACCCCGCCTTGAACAAGGTGAGATGAAACAGCTAATACCTCAAAAAATCAGGTAGGGAGCGGCGGTTATCCCATAGCCTTTTGCAGGTTACGGTCGACAGCATCCAGGAAGCCTTGTGTTGAAAGCCATTTCTGGTCAGGGCCGATAAGAACGGCGAGATCCTTGGTCATTTCGCCGCCTTCAACCGTATCAACGCACACCTTTTCCAAAGTATCGGCAAATTTTGCCAATTGCTTGTTGTCATCCAGCTTGGCGCGATGAGCAAGGCCACGGGTCCATGCAAAGATAGATGCAATGGAGTTGGTGGAAGTTTCCTTGCCTTGCTGGTGCATACGGTAATGGCGGGTCACGGTGCCGTGGGCTGCTTCTGCCTCCACAGTCTGGCCGTCCGGTGTCATCAGAACGGATGTCATCAGTCCAAGGGAGCCAAAGCCTTGCGCAACCGTGTCAGACTGAACATCGCCATCATAATTCTTGCAGGCCCACACATAGCCACCTGACCATTTCATGGCAGATGCGACCATGTCGTCAATGAGACGGTGTTCGTAAGTCAGCTTGGCTGCCTTGAACCTGTCTGCAAATTCAGTGTCGAAGACTTCCTGGAAGATGTCCTTGAAGCGTCCATCATAAGCCTTGAGGATGGTGTTCTTGGTGGACAGGTAAACCGGATAGCCCAATGTCAGGCCATAGTTCAATGAAGCGCGGGCAAAATCACGGATGGAATCATCCAGGTTGTACATTGCCATGGCAACACCAGCACCTGGTGCCTGGAACACTTCCTTCTCGATTATCTTGCCGTCAGTGCCTTCAAACTTGATGGTCAGTTTGCCTGCGGTTGGGAACTTGAAGTCAGTTGCGCGGTACTGGTCACCAAATGCATGTCGTCCGACCACGATTGGCTGTGTCCAGCCGGGGACAAGGCGCGGCACGTTCTGGCAAATGATGGGTGCGCGAAAAATAACACCACCGAGAATGTTGCGGATTGTCCCGTTGGGGGAGCGCCACATCTGTTTCAGGCCAAATTCTTCAACACGCTGCTCGTCTGGCGTTATTGTGGCGCATTTGACGCCAACGCCATATTTCTTGATGGCTTCAGCTGCGTCGATGGTGACCTGATCGTTGGTCTCGTCGCGATACTCGATCCCGAGATCATAATACTTCAGGTCGATGTCCAGATAGGGGTGGATCAACTTGTCCTTGATGAACTGCCATATGATGCGGGTCATCTCGTCGCCGTCCAGCTCAACTACGGGATTGGTAACCTTGATTTTCGACATTGAATGAAGACCTCGCTATTAGAGTTGGTGCAGCGCACAATTAGATTGTGGCTGGTTCATAGCAAAGTCGAACCGCGAGGGCAATTAACAGAAAGATGAACGCTGACTATTCGTCTTCACGGATGAATTGAATGCCAATATCGAGCCCGTCTCGCCAGCAGACCTGAGACTTCTGCGTGATTTTCTCAGGCAGGATCACAAGATCAAAACATGACGGAACAGTCACATCACCACTTAGACGCAGTTTTGCACCCTTTGAATTCAGATCCCGAATGGTGCACTCAACCTGAAAGTTGCCTGCGGCGTAGGCGATAATGCCTTTCTTGAGAACCTTGCGGCGTGCTTCCAGGCGGTCCTCAGTGGACATCTCATCGTTAAATTCCAAGTCAGGGGCCATGTTTTCAATAGCGAAACCTGATGTGATGTCAGGAACGGTCACATGTTCTTGAGCATGGGGCGCGACGGATGGTTGTGTGGCGACATGTGTATGAACAGGTGCCTGTGCCTTGTTGGCATCCATTGCTTTCACCCTGTCTAGAAGGTGAAGCATGCGTTGATGAAGATCAGACGCAGTCATTGTGTGAATTAGCCCCAATATAAATCGCCAATGTGCATATTTGCGTCATAATAGTAAAATTCGGGTAAATTATTGATTTTGGCTGGCAGATTTACGCCATCTGCCTGCTTGTTTTTTTTACACCATGGTGTATCGGACAGACATCATGACGACTTCAAATCCAAACAAGCCCGCTATCGTTCTCGTCAATCCGCAATTGGGCGAAAATATCGGAACAGCTGCCAGAGCCATGGCAAATTTCTCGCTGACGGAGCTTGTGTTGGTGGACCCGCGTGATGGCTGGCCCAATGAACGTGCTGCGCAATCTTCGGCAGGGGCTGTCAAGGTTATCGAGCAGGCGGCAGTTTTTGACGAATGCGAAGAGGCATTGAAACCGTATCACCGCGTCTATGCAACCACTGCACGTCCGCGCGAAATGACCAAGGTGGTCATGACGCCTGAACAGGCAGCTCAGGACATGCATGAACGGGCAGGGCGGGGTGAGAAAATCGCCATCATGTTTGGTCGCGAACGCTGGGGGTTGAACAATGACGAGGTGGCGCTGGCCGATGTCATAATCACCGCACCTGTGGACCCAGACTTTGCATCCCTGAATATTGCGCAGTCAGTGCTGCTGGTGGGGTATGAATGGTACAAGCCCGTTGCAGGCAGCCTTGGTATGGGAACAGGGGAACTTCCGGCAATATCGGGTCCGGGGCTGAGGGTGCGTGGTGAAGACGGGTTGGCCAGCAAGGAAGAACTGTTCGGGTTTTTCGGGCATCTGGAAAGCGAGCTGGATGAGGCGGGATTTTTCAAGTCTCCGAATATGCGTCCGGTCATGGTGCGTAACCTCAGAAACCTGTTTACTCGTATTGAAGTCAGCGTGCAGGAAATACGAACATTGCGCGGGATGATATCTTCCTTGACCAGAACCCATCTCCGCGGGCGAAAGAAATGAGCACGACAAAACCTCGCATTCTTGTTTTTGACTCAGGCTCGGGTGGCTTGAGTGTAGCGCAGGCAATTCGTCAACAATTGCCGGACGCCAATATGATTTATGCAGCTGACACGGCCGCTTTTCCCTATGGGCGATGGGCAGAAGTCATGCTCGTGAAGCGCATATTGCGGGTTATGCGTGAACTTGTCAGCGCGGTTGAACCGGACTGCATTGTGATTGGGTGCAATACGGCGAGTACGTTGGCGCTGGAAGTGCTGCGTGAAGAGTTTCGCATTCCGTTTGTGGGAACAGTACCCGCCATCAAACCAGCCGCCGCGCAAACCCAAACAGGTGTTATTGGTGTTCTGGCGACGCCTGGAACAGTCAGGCGAGAATATACCAAAACGCTCATTCACACCTATGCATTTCATTGCAAGGTGCTGCTGCATGGTGCATCCGAAATGGCTGAGATTGCCGAGCGAAAACTTGCTGGCGAGCGTGTTGACCTGAAACAATTGCTGGCAGAGATCAAGCCGGTGTTCAAAACCAAGGGGGGACAGAAGACGGATACAGTCGTGCTTGGTTGTACGCACTATCCATTGCTGCTGGATGAATTGCGCGAGATTGCACCCTGGCCTGTGATCTGGAGTGATCCCGCACCAGCCATTGCACGGCGCACGCAATCAATCCTGTCAGATGCCAAAGGCAGAGCAGGTTCCCCAGCCGAGATTGCCGCCGATACGGTTATCCTGACGGCAGCACTGGCTGGCGAACAAAAGCTACCTGCGGGGTATGTAAGTCATGGCTTCAAGGCATTGAAAATAATTGATATTCCGGTTTGATGGAGCAAGAAACAGGCATGGCAGCGATTACATCAGCAGCGCAACTTAAAGACATTTATGGCCAGCCGAGCGAGAGAGCAGCGGCCAAGGTCATCGACAGGCTGGACAGCCACTGCCGCCAGTTCATAGCCAATAGCCCTTTCATGGTGCTGGCGACTACTAACGGTGACGCGCTCGATGTGTCTCCCAAGGGCGATCCGGCGGGCTTTGTGCAGGTGGAGGATGACCATCACCTGATCGTGCCAGACAGGCCCGGCAATAACCGCATCGATGGCTTGTTGAACCTGCTGCGCAATCCTGCGGTGGCGCTGATTTTCTTCATTCCAACTGTGGATGAGACACTTCGGGTAAATGGGTTGGCGGAAATCCGCGATGATGAGGAACTGCGCCAGCTTTGTGCGCTGAAGGGAAAGCTGCCTAAGACAGTTTTGCGGGTGCGGGTGCGGGAGGTGTTCAGCCATTGCGGCAAGGCACCGTTGAGGGCTGGGCTGTGGAAGCCGGAAACCTGGCAGACGCAACGCCCGGTGGCGACGCTCAACGAAATCGTCCGCGATCACTCGGGCCTGGCTGTTGATTCAATCGAGCAGTCGGCGGTGGACGAGTTGTATCGCCGCACACTGTATTAGCGTATCAGCCGCAACTGTTTGACATAAACTGTATTCCGGCGTAAAAGCCGCACAGTTCCGGTTCTTATGGATCGGTGCATCGCTTGCTCGTGAGCATTCAGCCAGCCCCGAATTTACAAGTACGTGGCAATAAATGGCGGAATACTCTGTCGGACCGGGAGACTGGTGAGAAGGAGAGCAAGCTCCATAACCGCAAAGCGGCCAGGGGAATTTCATGCCCTTTATGGCCGCTTGAATTTTTTTTGATACGGAGTTCATTGAATACATGTCTAATCGCATCAGCTCGAAGTACAAACTAGACCGCCGCATGGGCGAAAATATCTGGGGCCGTCCCAAGTCTCCTGTTAACCGTCGTGAGTATGGCCCAGGCCAGCATGGCCAGCGCCGCAAGGGCAAGCTGTCTGACTTTGGTATGCAGCTGCGCGCCAAGCAGAAGCTGAAAGGCTATTACGGCTCAATTTCCGAAAAACAGTTTCTGGCGACCTACAAGGAAGCATCACGGCTCAAGGGTAACACCTCTGAAAATCTGATCGGCCTGCTGGAGCGTCGCCTGGACGCCGTTGTTTACCGCGCCAAGTTCGTGCCGACGGTTTTTGCGGCACGCCAGTTCGTGAACCACGGCCATGTGCTGGTCAATGGCAAGCGCGTCAACATTCCAAGCTACAAGGTACAGATCGACGACGTGATCGAAGTGCGCGAAAAATCCCGCGACATGGGCCTTGTTCTCGAAGCAATCCAGAGCCCGGAGCGCGATGTACCGGACTATATCGATGCTGATCACAAGAAGCTCACGGCCAAACTGGTGCGTGTGCCGCTTCTTGCCGACGTGCCGTATCCAGTCATGATGGAACCGAACCTCGTGATCGAATTCTATTCAAGCTGATCTCACTTTCAGCTTGAACGATTTAGAGCCCGGCGGTTTCGATCGCCGGGTTTTTTTGTTTTAACGGAGTGATGTAAATGACTGATCTTACTTTGTTTATCGGGAATCAGAAGTATTCGTCCTGGTCCTTGCGTCCGTGGATTGCCATGAAGACAAAGGGTGTTTCGTTCAGACAGGAGCTGCGCCGGTTTGATGACCATGCCGGCAAGGTTGATTACAAGACGTTCTCTGCAACAGGAACTGTGCCATGCTTGCATGATGGGGCTTTGAAAATCTCTGAATCACTGGCCATTCTGGAGTATCTGGCAGAGCTTTATCCAGACAGGGGGTTCTGGCCACAAGACAGGGCGAACCGTGCTCATGCCCGCATGATTTCAACCGAAATGGCGGCCGGTTTCAGGTCGTTACGTGGTGAGTGCCCGATGAACTTTGCCCGCAAGCCCGGGGCCATTGAGGTTTCTGACGGTGTAACCCGTGATGTATCGCGCATTGAACAGATCTGGGATGAGTGTCTTAATGCCTCCGGAGGGCCGTTCCTGTTCGGTGAGTTTTGTAATGCCGATGCCATGTTTGCTCCGGTCGTAAACCGGATGGAAATATACAGGTTGTCGGTTCACCCGGCGGTTGCGAGCTATTCAGCGGCCATAAAGGCATTACCTGCGTGGCGCGAATGGGCCGAGGCGGGCGCTGCAGAGCCCTGGATATACCCGGAAGATGAGGCGTGAGGTCCAAAGTTCATCAGGCTTCATGGCGGTTTTTGAAAACCTCCCAACCAAATTTGGCGCGTACGCCCAAATCAAGAAACGGTCTTGGTGGTACACGCGAAGGGGCGCCCAGGCTTTCCATGTCTGGAATGAGCGGATTGTCCACTGCGCAGGCAAGATCAGCCACAAGTAGCCCGGAAATGGTGCCCTTGGTGACACCGACGGCGTTCTGACATACGGCGGTCCATACATTGCCTGACTGGCGCCCAAAGCCTGGTGCACCGTTTTCTGACAAACAGATGTATCCGGTCCACGTGTGTTCAATCGACACATCCGCCAGCATGGGGAAACGTTCGTCAAACAGGCGTTTGTGATCATGCGCAATTGCCTTGCGGCTCGCGTCGGACACCCCAAGTGAGGGCTGGAAGTGTATGTTCTGGCGGATCAAGATGCGTTTGTCGTCGGTATAGCGCATGGTGATGCCTGCAAACGCGTTAGCTGGTGTCAGACCCCAGCTTCTTGGTGCGCCATAGGTCTTCTGCTCGTCTTGCGTTAATTGCCGGGTTAAGCTGGCATGAGCAGCAAATCGCAACAATCGCCCGCTATGGAAGCCAAACTGATCTGCAAGTCCATTGACGGCAAGGATCATCTTTGGGGCAAACACTGAACCTGCCGGTGTGGTGGCTGTGATGCCGTTGGCGTAATCGATTTCGATAACTGGAGACTGTTCGTAGAGTTCGACATTTTCCGGCAGACTGTCGGCCAGGCCACGAGTAAGGGCTGCGGGGTTCATCAATATGCAGCCAGGAGTATAGACCGCGGCGTCGAAATGGGACGTTCCCAGCTTGTGGCGCAGCTCTTCTCCTCTGACCCAGGTAAAAGGTTCGCCGCTGGCTTCGAGTGCATCGGAGGAAGGTTTCAGGACTTCGTTTGTGCCGCGGGGACTGACGGCTGCATGGTACTTGCCCGTCTGTGCCCAGTCGCACTTGATGTCGTGCGCTTTGACCATGTTTTCGAGGTGTGTGATGGCAGCGCGCGCAAGGCCCATATATTTCCGGGCGCCTTCAAGTTCATCAAGTGAGGAACCGACATTATGAGGCAAGTCGATTGCAAACCCTGAATTGCGACCTGAGGCGTTTTCCCCCGCTTCTCCCGCTTCCAGCACGACGATGCGCTGATCTGGACAGTTTTCGGCAAGTCTTCTCGCTGCTGCAAGGCCAGCATATCCTGCGCCAATCACCAGCCAGTCGGCACGAATATGTTGTTTCAGGCGTGGGTTCGGCTGGCGTGAAGGCAGAATGCGGCTCCAGCCATTTGTATTGTCATCGCCAGGGAGGATGCCAATTTTCATGATTGTTCTGCCCAATTGGCAGGGTGAATTGCAAACAGGACAAGTGCATCATCTGCTTCATAGATAAGGGGTGTATTGGCTGGCAGCCATATGGAGTCTCGCGGACCGGCATGAAGGATACCCTGTGGTGTGTGAACCTTGATGCTTCCCTCGATGACGTGCAGAACTTCGTCGTACTTGACTGTCCACTCAAGATGCGCGTTTTTCAATCGGGCAAAACCTGCACCCAGTGCAGAACCATCATCACAGCCGCAAAGTGTTGCGATCTGAGCCTGATCTCCGCCTTCAGCGCGAGGGACGAATTTCAATTGGTCGAATGTCATCAACCTTGCTGGTGTTTTGCTCATGTCACCTCCATGACCTCATATGGTAACTTGTCTTATTTTACCCAAGCTGACAATCGTAAGCTTGCATTGCTCGGACGGGTTGAAACATTGCGGCAAGTTGCATAAGTCTTTGGCAGAATTCACAACAATGCTTTTTTGATTCGATTATGTGAAAGACGGGAATGGCCGCACTGCTCGAACTCAACAACCTTGTAAAGCGCTTCCAGACTTTTACAGCTGTCAATGGTATCTCGCTTGAGGTTCCAGCTGGTGAGGTGCTTGGGTTTCTGGGGCCCAATGGGGCGGGGAAGTCCACGACCATGAAAATGGCTGTTGGGTTTCTGACGCCAGATGAAGGCAACGCGTTGATCTGTGGTGTCGATGTTTCTGTAAATCCAGGTGAAGCACGTCAATATCTGGGCTATCTGCCAGAAGGTGCGCCGGCTTATGGTGAAATGTCGGTTGGGGCGTTCTTAAAGTTTTGCGCCAGTATGCGCGGACTGTCTGGCGTCCAGGGCGGCAAGGCCATTGATCGGGCGGTTGAGCGCACCGAGCTTGGCGCTGTGCTGGAGCAACCTATCGAGACGATGTCGAAAGGCTTCAAGCGCCGTGTCGGTCTGGCACAGGCAATCATGCACGAACCGAAAGTACTGATCCTCGATGAACCAACAGATGGTCTTGACCCCAATCAGAAACATCAGGTTCGCCAGCTTATCCGCGATATGTCTGCTGATCGCGCCATCATCATCTCAACGCATATCCTGGAAGAGGTTGATGCTGTGTGCTCGCGCGCTGTTATTATAGATCAGGGGCGCATTGTGGCTGATGGCACAGCATCAGACTTGCGCAAACTGGGACCAGGCAAGTCTTCCTCGCTGGAAGAGGCATTCAGGCATGTGACGCTACCTGTGCTGGCGGGAGGTGCCTGACCATGTCGAGACTGTTTGCGATATTCATGCGTGAGCTGATCGGGTATTTCAACACACCGATTGCCTATGTTTTCCTGGTGATCTTTGTGATGCTGTCAGGCATGTTCACGTTCTATATTGGCACTCTGTATGAACGCGGCATAGCTGACCTCCAGCCCTTTTTCGTTTACCTGCCGTGGCTGTTTCTCATACTTGTGCCAGCCATATCCATGCGGCTTTGGTCTGAAGAGCGCCGCAGCGGTACGATTGAATTGCTGATGACATTGCCGGTGAATGTCTGGCAGGCCGTCATTGGCAAGTGGCTGGCAGGTGTCGCATTCGTGGCAATTGCGCTGGTGTGTACGCTGCCACTTTGGGCGAGCGTCAATTATCTGGGTTCACCCGACAATGGCATTATTGCGGTCAGTTATCTCGGTGCGCTGGCACTGGCCAGTGTGTTCCTGGCAATCGGATCATGTATGTCGGCATTGACGAGTAATCAGGTGATTGCTTTCGTTCTGGCGGTGGCGGCAGGGTTTGTGTTCGTCACATCCGGCACACCCATTGTGTTGAACGCGGTGCGCGCCGTTGCACCTGAAGCGATTGTTTCAGGCATCGCCGCCTTGTCCATGTTGACCCACTATGAAGGATTGACGCGGGGCCTTATTGATTTGCCTGCGGTTATATGGGTCCTTTCGATGACGGCATTCTGGCTGATGGCAACGGCCATTGCCATTGATCTGCGCAAGGCGGGGTAGGCACCATGTTGCAAAACCTGTCAAGATCAACGCTTTCCATCGTGGCCCTGATTTTCGGCGCTATCACGCTTGTGAGCATAAACCTGTGGGCCGGGCAAGGTTTGGCCCGGTATCGTGCCGATTTGACCAGTGGCAATATCTATACCTTGTCGCAAGCCACAAAGACCGTGCTGTCTAACCTTGATGAACCGGTCACGGTCCGGTTGTTCTATACAGGTTTGCTGGGCGAACAGGTACCAACCTATGGCCGCCATCATGACCGTGTGTTGTCGATGTTGCGTCACTACGAGGA
>JBAUGO010000605.1:0-5435 GCA_049679775.1 Anderseniella sp. | reverse complement strand
ACACATGCTTACGCAGCCTGGATACGGGTCCAGCTTTCACTGCGCAGCTTTGTTTTTTCTTCCGAGTACAGCGATGGCTCACATTTGGCGATCACATCGTCAGGCGGGAAAATGCCAGGATTGCCGGTATATGTTGCATCCATCTTTGCTTTGGCTGCGGCGTTGGCCGTAGCGTACTGGATGGTTTCAGCAATGCCGACACCGGCATCTGCGTCCAGCAGGTAGTTGAGGAAGGCATGTGCATTTTCAGGGTGCGGTGCGCCCTTTGGAATACATACGCAATCCTGCCACAGCAAGCTGCCTTCACCTGGTACCGAGTAGCTCAGGTCTTCATCTTCACCCATGACCTGAATAACGTCACCGTTCCATTCCATGGCCAGATCAACCTCGCCAGATGCCAGCAGGTCCTGCCCGTTGTCATCAGCATAGACTTTAACTGCCTTCTTGCCCTTGATGAGCAGTTCTTCAGCAGCCTTCATATGAGCTGGATCAACCGAGTTGAATGAATGTCCGAGATACTTCAGTGCAACGCCGATGACAGTTTCACCATCGCCCAGCAGCGAGATGCGGCCTGCGTTGGCCTCGTCCTCAAACACAGCCTTCCAGCTGGACACGTCAGACACCTTTGACTTGCGATAGCCAATGCCCAGTGTGCCCCACATGTAAGGTATGGAGTGCTTGCGGCCCGGATCGAACGTGGCTTCCTGGAATGCAGGGGCGATGTTTGCCTTGTTCGGGATTTTTGAAAAGTCCAGCTCTTCAAGCATGTTGGCAGCGATCATACGCTCAACATAATCATTGGTCGGCACGATCACGTCATAGCCGGGATTGCCTTCCTTCAGCTTGGCAAACAGTTCGGCGTTGTCTGCATAGAGGTCCATCTTGACCTCGATGCCGGTTGCCTTGTTGAAATCTGCCAGCGTGGTTTCCCCAATATAGGTGTCCCAGTTATAAAAGTTCAGCTTCTTTTCCTCTTCGGAAAGAGCAAACTTCGGCATCATTGTCAGGCCGATAAACGCAGCGCCTGAGCCCTTCAAGACTGACCGGCGCGAGGCACGAAACTTTGGTGTGTAAGACATTTTTGTACTCCCTGTTAAAACCCAGAATAAACAATGAAACACTCTGCAGAACGTTTCAATGTTTGTTTTCAGCAACGACGATGGTCAAGACATTTCGTGTTTGACATCTTCGTACGTCAGATCAAGCGCCTTGCGCGCCAGCTCTGCCCATTCATCAATCTCCGGCTTCGTGATGCAGAACGGCGGTGAAAACACCATCGTATCCCAGCATGCACGCATGACCAGATTATTGTTGAAGCAATGATCACGGCAAATCGTGCCAACACGACCCAGATCGGAAAACCGTTCTCGTGTCTTTTTGTTCCGCGCCAGCTCGATCGCGCCGATCAAACCCTTGATGCGCACCTCGCCCACAATCGGATGATCGCGAAGCGCACCTATTTTCTGCTCCACATAGGGGGACATCTCACTGACCCGCTCGATCAGCTTTTCGTCCTGGAGTATGCGAATGTTTTCAAGCGCAACGGCTGCGGCAACCGGATGTCCCGAATAGGTAAAGCCGTGGTTGAAGTCGCCGCCTTTCTCGAACATCGTGGAGATCAGCTTGTCGGATATGGCGACCGCACCAATCGGCTGGTACCCCGATGACAGGCCCTTTGCCATGATGACAATATCAGGCTCAAAGCCCATGGTCTCATGGCCCCACATATTGCCTGTGCGGCCAAAACCGCAGATCACTTCATCGGCCACGATGGGAATGCCATGTTCCTTGCAGACCTTTTCAACGTAGGGCCAGTATGTGTCCGGCGGGATGATGACACCGCCTGCGCCCTGTATCGGCTCTCCCACAAAGGCTGCAACCTTGTCAGGCCCCAGTTCCTTGATCTTGGCTTCAACTTCCCTGGCAGCCTTCAAGCCAAATTCATCCGGGCTCATGTCACCACCATGCTGGAACCAGTCAGGCTCGAGCACATGGTGAAAGTTCGGTAATGGCAAACCACCTTGTTCGTGCATGCCGGACATGCCGCCAAGTGAAGCAGATATACATGTTGAGCCATGATAGGCGCGAGTGCGCGCGATCAGATGCTGGCGTTCCGGCTGACCCTGAACTTCCCAGTAACGGCGGATGAAACGCACCATAGTGTCATTTGCTTCTGATCCCGAATTTACAAAGAAAATCTGGTTGAAACGCTCCGGCAAAAGGCTTGCAACCTTTTCTGCAAGCAAGGTGGCTGGTACGGTCGTGGTTTTGAAAAATGTGTTGTAGAATGGCAGGTCGAGCATCTGGCGATATGCCGTTTCCGCCAGTTCCTTGCGGCCATAACCAATGTTCACACACCACAGGCCCGCCATGGCATCGAGCATCTTGTTGCCCTTGCCATCCCATATGTGCACACCCTGGGCATGCGTTATGACGCGGGCGCCACCTGCCTTGTGCAGGCTCTTGTGATCAGTAAAGGGGTGAAAGTGATGCGCTGAATCTGCGGCGACCAATTCTTCAATATTAAGATTCTTATTCATGGGAATAGCTCCATTACAGGTACGGTAATACTCGGGGACCGGGCTGAAAGAGCAAGCTTACGGATTGAATCCAATCCGTGCACACCGCAGAAGCACTTCATACTTCCTGCATGTATTTTTCGTCTGAAAATAGGCTTCACATGACTTCATAAGTATGATTATCGCACAAGTACCCTATGGCGAACAAGATCAAACCTTGAGCAGCGATTGCCTGTTATTTAATCTTTCCATTCATCACAAAATGCGCAACCATATGATTTATGGGTGATAATTTTAATGAGATGTTTGAGCCTGATGGAAGTGTACGCGCGCCTTATGCGTTACTGCATAAATGGCTTGAGCAACAATCCACTGGTGACCTTCGCTCAAAAATCCGCGAAGCAGAATCCATCTTTCGGCGGCTTGGCATTACCTTTGCCGTGTATGGCACCCAGGAGGCCTCCGAAAGGCTCATCCCCTTTGACATTGTTCCGCGTATTTTTGCTGCCAGCGAATGGCGCAGGCTTGAAGCCGGCATCATGCAGCGCGTGGGTGCCTTGAATGCCTTCATAGACGACATCTACCACCGCCAGGAAATCGTGCGTGCCGGAAAGGTGCCGGCCCAGTTGATCCTGCAAAACGAAGCTTACCTGCCACAAATGGCGGGCCACTCGCCTGCCCGCAATGTCTATGCCCACATAATCGGGACAGACATCGTTCGTGTTGGTGCTGATGAGTTTTATGTGCTGGAGGACAATTGCCGCACCCCCTCAGGTGTCTCCTATATGCTGGAAGACCGCGAGGCGATGATGTACCTGTTCCCGGACCTTTTCGCAAAGCATCGTGTCGCACCCATAGAACATTATCCTGAACTGCTACGTCAGACGCTGGATTCAGTTGCCCCGCCTTGTTGTGACCGGGAGCCGACATGCGTTGTCCTGACACCGGGCATCTATAACTCCGCCTTCTTTGAACATGCCTTTCTGGCAGATGAAATGGGGGTACAGCTGGTCACCGGTGATGATCTGTTTGTGGACAATGGCTGGCTATATATGCGCACGACCCGCGAACCTGTCAGGGTTGATGTGATTTATCGGCGCATTGATGATGACTTTCTCGATCCGTTGACCTTCAACCCTGAATCGACCCTTGGCGTGCCCGGCATTTTTGACCTCTACAGGGCTGGTCGTGTAACCATCGTCAACGCACCAGGTGCGGGCATAGCTGACGACAAGGCCATCTATTCGTTCATGCCGGATATCGTCGAATTCTATACCGGTGAAAAACCGATCCTGAATAATGTTCCGACGTGGCGGTGTTCTGAACCTGATTCACTCACCTACGTGCTTGATCATCTGGAAGAGCTTGTTGTGAAGGAAGTCCATGGATCTGGCGGTTACGGTATGCTGGTTGGCCCAACCTCCAGCAAGAAGGAAGTCGCAACTTTCCGAAAAATACTCGAAAAACATCCTGCCAAATATATCGCCCAACCAACACTTGCACTTTCATCGTGCCCGACATTCGTCAACTCTGGTGTAGCGCCAAGACACGTTGACCTTAGGCCATTTGCCCTGACCGGTGATCGCATGCGTATCACGCCTGGAGGTTTCACCCGTGTGGCCATGAAGAAGGGATCACTTGTCGTCAACTCAAGCCAGGGAGGCGGCACCAAAGATACCTGGGTGCTGGAAGACTGATGTTACTTGGTCGTACCGCAGCATCTCTTTTCTGGATGACCCGCTACATTGAGCGGGCGGAGAACATGGCACGCCTGATCGAGGTCAGTTACCGCATATCATTGATGCCAAAGCCGTTCCGCGCAATACAGGATGACTGGCGTTCAACCATTGTCAGTACTCAGTGCGAGGCCACATTCGATGCCATGTATGACAATTCAACGATGGAAAATGTAATTCGCCATCTGGTGTTTGACCGTGAAAACCCTTCCAGTATCCGCTCTTGTATGGAGAGCGCACGCAATAATGGACGCTCGGTTCGCACGGCGCTCAGCCGTGATATTTGGGAATCTCTAAATTCCACCTGGAATGACTTGAGCCATATGAAATCCAACCAGTTGGCCAGCGACAGGTTGCCGGGCTTTTTGGACTGGATC
This sequence comes from Anderseniella sp., assembly GCA_049679775.1. Classification (GTDB taxonomy): domain Bacteria; phylum Pseudomonadota; class Alphaproteobacteria; order Rhizobiales; family Aestuariivirgaceae; genus Anderseniella. The sequence goes on along the minus strand of JBAUGO010000605.1, from coordinate 803 downwards.
AAGCAACGTTCAATGCTGTTTCGCGGCGCAATGTTGGGGACAGCCCTTCGACGTGATTCATTCCATTTTACCCAGCTTGGGGCATTTATTGAACGCGCCGATAATACTGCACGCATCCTTGACGTGAAATACCATATCCTGTTGCCGCGCGGCAGTGGTCCCGGCAGTTCGATAGATGCTCAACAATGGGCTTCACTCTTGCGATCGGTGTCTGCACATCGCGCCTATCGCTGGACGTATCGCAATGCCAGTTATCAACCGTGGAATATCGCTGAATTTCTGATATTGAACATCACGATGCCACGCTCGCTCATATTTTGCTATGACTGGATCAACAAATCCATGGTCGACCTTGAGAGAGAATATGGTGAGGCCATGGCGTGTCATGTTACAGCTGCGAAAACCTTGGAGCAGCTTAGCTCAGCAAATATGGAAGACATATTTCAATCAGGTTTGCATGAATTCCTTTCAACCTTCATTGAACAAAACAACATGCTAACCACAGAAGTGGCCAAAGCTTATAACTTCCAGTGAAAGATGCCCCTGCGCACATGGATATCAAGGTACGCCACTCAACAACCTATACCTACGAACACGCTGGTTCCTCATTGGTCCAGCGTCTGCGCTTGACACCGCCGGACTTGCCGTCCCAAAAAGTTGTTGACTGGACCATCGAGGCCCCCGGGATTGAAGGCGCGCTCAGGTATGTAGACGGTTTTGGCAATATTACCCACTTGCTGACGCCGCACGGTGGAATGACCGAAGTTACGGTCGTTGCCACAGGTCACGTGATCACGACAGAT
>JBAUGO010000604.1:0-2686 GCA_049679775.1 Anderseniella sp. | reverse complement strand
AGCAGTCACGAGCTCGATTTGATCGCAGAACTGATGCAGCAGGTATTCGACGATGCCGGAGATGATGGTGAGGACCTGACCGTTCATATTTACACCGGCATTGAAGGTGGCTCGGCCCGCATAACGGTTACAGGGCCATTTTCCCTATCAATACCAACACTCACCATGATCAAGAAATACCGTCGCCAGATGGAAGCCATCGGTGGCGCGCTCTACACTGTGCGCACTTTGAGCACTGCCGGATTTGAAGCACTGATTCCCGAAAGATAGCCATTCAAACTGGCACATTTGTCACTAAATCGATGTGCAGTGAACCAGTCTCAGGTTTAATCTGTGGATGGTAGGCAATTTATTGACATCCGCGACAGCTTGGCCTTTGCAGGAGACGCCCTGATGGTGTAGCCAACACAGGATTTGCGCCCGCACATCCGATTGCCTGGGCTGCACACACAAAAAAGAGCTGCCATGCCAAAACGTGATGATATCGACACGGTCCTGATTATCGGTGCAGGTCCTATCGTAATTGGTCAGGCCTGCGAGTTTGACTATTCCGGAACACAAGCCTGCAAAGCGCTCAAGGCGGAAGGCTACCGGATTGTTCTGGTCAACTCGAACCCCGCCACCATCATGACCGATCCTGATCTGGCTCACGCAACATACATTGAGCCAATCACCCCCGATGTCGTTGCCCGCATTATCGAGAAAGAGCGCACTGAGCGTCCCGAGGACAAACTCGTTCTGCTACCAACCATGGGTGGACAGACCGCACTTAACACGGCCCTGTCCCTGAACAAGCTGGGTGTGCTGAAAAAATGGGACGTGGAAATGATCGGTGCGCGTGCTGAAGCCATCGACAAGGCGGAAGATCGTGAGCTGTTTCGTGAGGCTATGAAGAAAATCGGTCTTGGCACGCCCAAATCAGCATTTGTAAATACGTCCGAGTTGAAACAGCAATACACCAGGGAATATGAAGACGGACTGGCACAGGCCACCACCAAGGGTGCAAAGGCAATTGCCGAATTCAAGACCGAATGGGCCAAGAGTGAATTTACAAGGCGCGAAAAACAGCGCCTGACCGCGCAGCTGCAAGCACTGGAAGCCTACAAGTTGACAGGACTTCCAGCCATCATCCGCCCGTCTTTCACTATGGGCGGTCAAGGTGGTGGCATCGCATATACACTGGAAGAGCTTTACGACATCGTTCAGTCTGGTGTTGAAGCCTCTCCCACATCAGAAGTACTGGTCGAGGAATCCGTACTCGGCTGGAAAGAATTTGAAATGGAAGTCGTCCGTGACAAGGACGACAACTGCATCATCATTTGTTCGATTGAAAACCTTGATCCCATGGGTGTGCATACCGGCGACAGCATCACCGTTGCCCCTGCCCTCACATTGACTGACAAGGAATACCAGGTCATGCGCAACGCATCCATTGCGGTGCTGCGTGAGATCGGCGTGGAGACCGGTGGGTCAAACGTACAGTTTGCCGTTAACCCAAAGGACGGTCGCCTTATAGTGATCGAAATGAACCCGCGCGTGTCACGCTCGTCAGCGCTGGCATCCAAGGCAACAGGTTTCCCGATTGCCAAGGTAGCCGCCAGGTTGGCCGTTGGGTATACTCTTGATGAACTGGACAATGACATAACAGGTGGCGCAACACCGGCTTCCTTTGAACCTTCAATCGATTATGTCGTGACCAAGATACCAAGGTTTGCGTTTGAGAAATTCCCAGGATCCGAGCCTAACCTGACAACGGCCATGAAGTCTGTTGGTGAGGTCATGGCAATCGGACGCACTTTCGCGGAATCGCTTCAAAAAGCCTTGCGGGGACTGGAAACCGGCCTGACCGGATTGAACGAGATCGAGCTGGAAGGCTACGGTAAGGATGAAGACAAAAACGTCTTCCGTTCAGCCATGTCCAGACCAACACCTGACCGGCTTTTGATGGTTGCACAGTGCATGCGCATGGGAGCAACCAAGGAGCAGGTTTTTGAAAGCGCCAAATATGATCCATGGTTCATTGACCAGCTTGAAGCCATAATCAACACCGAGGCTCGCGTGCGAGAACACGGCCTGCCGAGAGATGCAGTCAACATGCGCATGGTCAAGGCCATGGGCTTTTCCGACCAACGCCTTGGTGAACTGGCTGGCACAACTGAAGCAAAGGTGCGCAAGGCACGTCACAAACTGAAGGTTAAACCTGTCTACAAACGTATAGACACCTGCGCTGCAGAATTTGCCTCACCTACCGCTTATATGTACTCGACATATGAAGTCGGGCTCCCAGGCAATGATGGTAACGAGGCGCAAGTGTCGGGTGCGAAAAAGGTAGCCATCCTCGGCGGTGGGCCAAACCGGATTGGTCAGGGTATCGAGTTTGATTATTGCTGCTGCCATGCCTCCTTTGCACTACGCGATGTTGGTTATGAAACCATAATGATCAACTGCAACCCGGAAACCGTATCAACTGACTATGACACATCTGACAGGCTGTATTTCGAACCACTGACTGAAGAAGACGTGCTGGAAATCCTGACTGCCGAGCAGACTAATGGCACTCTTCATGGTGTCATCGTACAGTTTGGCGGCCAGACACCTCTCAAACTTGCCGAAGCTATCGAGCAGGCAGGTATCCCGATACTTGGAACATCACCTGATGCCATCGACCTGGCTGAGGATCGTGATC
>JBAUGO010000603.1:0-5266 GCA_049679775.1 Anderseniella sp. | reverse complement strand
GTGGGGTGTCAGTTTGATGCTGGTGCTGGTGCTGTATCCATACGTGTTTTTCCTGGCACGTTCTGCATTTCAGGAGCAATCACGCGGCTTGCTTGATGTCGCCAGAACGCTCGGGCGCTCGCCATTCAATGTGTTTATCAGCGTGGCCTTGCCAATGGCGCGTCCTGCAATCGTGGCCGGTGTGGCCCTGGCCTTAATGGAGGCAATTGCCGACTTTGGCACTGTGCAGTATTTTGGTGTCCAGACATTCACGACAGCAATTTACCGAACCTGGTTTGGCATGGGAGACAGGGTAGGGGCAGCACAGCTTTCATCAGCCTTGCTTGTGTTTGTGTTCTTGCTGGTGGCGCTCGAGCAATGGTCACGGACACGGCAAGCTTATTATGATGATACGCCGAGGTCCTTGAAGCCAATGCCAGTGAGGTTGCGCGGCTGGGCAGCATTCGCGGCTATTGTTGCATGTTCAGTGCCGGTTCTATTCGGGTTCATCTTGCCATCGCTCATTCTGCTTGATCTCCACCTTGCAGGTGGTGACCAGTTGCTGGGACAGCGGATTTTGAAATACGCCACCAACAGCTTTATCCTGGCTGGTGTCGCCAGTGTACTTATTACAGCCTGTGCAGTCTTGACAGGATACAGCCTCAGGAACCAGACCCGTGCAATAGCATCGTGGTTTGTCCGGCTTGCCACCATGGGATATGCCATCCCGGGTACAGTGATTGCGGTTGGCGTGCTTATTCCGCTAGGTCTGTTTGATAACTGGCTGGATAGTTTCATGCGTGATGTGTTTGGCGTATCAACGGGCTTGCTGCTATCAGGTACCATTATTGCGCTGATGTTTGCTTATCTTGTGCGTTTTCTGGCAGTGGCAAACGGATCCATTGAGGCTGGTTTCAAACGTATTCCTGTCCATATTGATGATGTGGCGCGTACCTTGGGTCGATCACGTGCTGGTGTTATAACATCCGTTCATTTGCCGTTATTGCGCAGATCATTGCTAACGGCCGCTGCCATTGTCTTTGTTGACGTGTTAAAAGAACTGCCGGCCACGCTGATTGTGCGACCCTTCAATTTTGATACGCTTGCCGTTCGGGTTTATCAGCTAGCTTCGGATGAACGCTTGAACGAGGCGGCAACCGGTTCGCTACTGATAGTCGCCATTGGACTGATACCAATATTTATGTTGACCCGATTGTCGGGTGAAAATGAATCTGTACGCAGAAAAACAGCGGCCTTGAAGAATCCACAATAAATCCGCAAGAAATTAAGCCTATACATTGGACGAGTATATGTTGCTTGTGCTGGTCATGCGACCATAGCCACAACAACAGGATGGAAATGGCGGGAACTCCATGTCTGATATTGCTTGCATAATTCTGGCGGCTGGAATGGGCACCAGAATGCGTTCTGATTTACCCAAGGTTTTACACAAGGCGGCAGGACGCTCTCTTGTTGGCCATGTTGTTCACGCAGCAAACACTATTGGTGCTGGCCGCATAGTGGCCGTGATTGGTGATAATAGCGATGCCATCCAGGCCGAAGTGCGCAACTATGCACCCCATGCTGATATTGCCATACAATCACCTGCCCGTGGCACAGGGGATGCTGTAACCTGCGCCATGCCGGCTTTAAATGGCTTTGATGGGATTGTTCTGGTACTGTTTGGTGCAGACCCGCTCATGACACAAGCCACCTTGTCGCAAATGATCACTGCGGTGTCATCAGGGAACAAACTTGCCGTACTTGGATTTAATGCAGCTGATCCAACTGGTTATGGCCGCCTGTTGACGAATAACTCAAACCATGTCCTGGCCATCAGAGAGCATGCCGACGCCACACCAGCAGAGCGTGAAATCACGTTGTGCAATTCCGGGGTCATGGCATTTCATTCTCGGATATTGCATGAGTTGTTGCCAAAAATTGGTAACGACAACGCCAAGGGTGAGTATTACCTCACCGACATTGTAGGTCTGGCCAATGATGCTGGTGAGCAAGTGGCGTTGGTGACATGCCCGGAACATGAAATTCAAGGCGTAAATACGCGGGTAGAGCTGGCTGCTGTAGAAGCACAGTTTCAAGCTCGATATCGCGAAAAAGCCATGCTGGAAGGCGCGACACTGGTTGCGCCCGAGACCGTGTTTTTAAGCGCTGACACGCAAATCGGTACAGATGTAATCATTGAGCCTCATGTGGTAATCGGAAATGGTGTCAGGATTGGCAATGGAACGGTCATTCATTCGTTCAGCCACATCGATAATGCAGACATTGGTGATCATGTTGAGCTGGGACCATATGCACGCATTCGCCCCGGCACGCGACTTGCAGATAATGTCAAGATTGGCAATTTCGTGGAAATCAAGAATGCCAACCTGGAACAAGGTGCCAAGGTGAACCATCTGAGCTATGTCGGTGATGCCAGTGTCGGTCAAAAGGCCAATGTTGGCGCTGGTACCATCACTTGCAATTATGATGGATTTTTCAAGCATCGTACTGATATTGGTGCTGGAGCATTTATCGGGTCCAATTCGGCTCTCGTTGCTCCTGTCAGGATTGGCGATGGTGCCTATGTCGGTTCCGGCAGCGTCGTGACAAGCAATGTGCCAGATGGAGCGCTTGCCGTCGGGCGTGCACACCAGGAAAACCGTGAAGGCTGGGCCACGCGGTACAATGAGGTTCAAAGTGCTCGCAAGGCCAAATCGGCCGCGGCAAGCAAGAAAAAGGGCTAACAGTATATGTGCGGTATCGTAGGGATATTGGGTACGGAACCTGTTGCAATGCAATTGGTGGAGGCTCTGAGGCGGCTTGAGTATCGCGGCTATGACTCAGCTGGTATTGCCGTGTTGAAGGACAACCAGATTGATCGTGTGCGCGCACCAGGTAAACTGGAAAACCTGTATGCCAAGGTCGCTGGCAATGGCTGGACAGCCACAACCGGCATAGGCCACACCCGCTGGGCCACTCATGGCGCTCCAAATGAAACCAACGCGCATCCTCATCAAGCTGGTGATGTCGTCATTGTACACAACGGCATCATCGAGAATTACCGCACCTTGAAGGAAGCGCTTTCAGTCGATGGCATTTCCTGTTCCACAGAAACCGACACTGAAGTCGTTGCCCAATTGATCAACCAGAAACTGGCATCCGGCATGTCACCAAAGGATGCGGTGGGTAAAACCATCAAGCAGCTTCAAGGGGCCTTCTCGCTCGCTGTACTGGTCAAGGGTGAACATGATTTGATGTTTGGGGCAAGGCAGGGCGCTCCCCTGGCTGTTGGGCACGGCCAAGGGCAGATGTTCCTGGGCTCTGATGCCGTGGCACTGGCTCCGTTCACCAATCGGGTGAGTTATCTGAATGATGGTGACTGGGTCATCCTCACACGTGCTGGCGCATTGATCCTGGATGAAAATGACCAGCCGGTTGTTCGTGACATCAGCTTCAGTCAGGCATCAACCATGCTGGTCGACAAGGGCAACCATCGTCATTTCATGGCGAAGGAGATCGAGGAACAGCCGGAAGTCATTGGCCACACACTTGGGGAATATGTTGATTTTTCAACATCGACAGTGCGTATGCCGGAGAACCTGCCATTTGACTTTTCTAATGTGCCGACACTGACAATCACTGCCTGCGGTACGGCGTTTTATGCCGGTTTGACGGCAAAATACTGGTTTGAAAAAGTGGCACGTTTGCCAGTGGAAGTGGATATTGCATCCGAGTTTCGCTACCGTGAAGCGCCATTGAACAAAGATGGCATCACCATCGTCATTTCCCAGTCAGGTGAAACCGCCGATACACTTGCCGCTTTGCGTTACAGCAAATCTCAAGGCCAGAAAACAATGGCCATCGTAAACGTACCAGAGTCCACCATTGCACGTGAGAGCGATTGCGTGGTGCGTACCTATGCCGGCCCGGAAATCGGGGTGGCGTCAACCAAGGCGTTCACTTGTCAATTGACGGTTCTTGCCTGTCTTGCACTGGCTGCTGCCAAGGCACGAGGCACCATTGATGAGGCTGAAGAAAAAAGACTGGTCAAGGCATTGATTGGTTTGCCGCGTATCATGTCCGGCATGATGTCGATGCACGCTCACATCGAAGACGTGGCCCGCAAGATAGCCGTTGCGCGTGATGTGTTGTATCTGGGCCGCGGCATCAATTTCCCCATCGCCATGGAAGGTGCGCTCAAGCTTAAGGAAATTTCCTATATCCATGCAGAAGGCTATGCTGCTGGTGAACTCAAGCATGGTCCTATTGCGTTGATTGACGAGCATGTTCCAGTTGTGGTGATCGCGCCGCGTGATGAGCTGTTTGAAAAGACCATTTCCAATATGCAGGAAGTTGCTGCTCGTGGTGGTCAGATTGTACTGGTGACGGATGAGCATGGCGCTCTAGCACATGCGTCTGATGCATTTGAAACAATCGCAGTGCCAGAGGCAGACCCGTTTGTCTCTCCAATGATCTATGCTGTGCCGATGCAGTTGCTTGCATATTATGCGGCTGTATTCATGGGGACTGACGTTGACCAACCGCGAAATCTTGCCAAATCCGTCACTGTTGAATAGCTAAAAAAGCAAACTGACCAAGAAAAAATTACATTTCGAGGTTGTTGTTTAGCTATTGTTTAACCATGTCGCTGCATTGTGGCAGGCATGAACAAGTTAGTTACTCGTGCGTTAGTCAGTGCCGTATGCGTGGCCGCGATTGCAGCTACTACCGGTGTCACATACGCCTCAGAAACCTCATCAACTTCGTCTGCCATCATGCAGTCGGCGTACACGAACCTGGTATCCGGCAAGTCTGAAAAAGCTATTGCCGAGTACTCTGTTGCCTTGAACCAAACGGATGTTGGTCTTCCCGATCGGGCACGTTCCTTGCTGAACAGGGCTCTTGCATACCAACAGACTGGAAATCTTGATGCAGCGATCGCAGATTATTCCAGCGCCATTGAACTTGATGCGCTAGGGGCCAAGACACGCGCTGTCGCTCTCTATAATCGCGGTATCGCCAACTCAAGGCAAGGACAACAGGCATTGGCGGTTGAGGATTACACCAACGCGCTATATCTCGATCCTTACCTTGCTGATGCTTTCTACAGTCGTGCCAATGCACTGCGCGAGACGGGCCAGCATGAATATGCGCTGATTGATTATGCCCGTGCCACCAAACTTGATTATGCCCACAAGCATCTCGCGTTTTATGGCAAGGCGCTGACCCTGGCCGAGATGGGTTATAATGATGAAGCTACTGCGGCTTTTTTCAAGGCATACTC
>JBAUGO010000602.1:0-3007 GCA_049679775.1 Anderseniella sp. | reverse complement strand
CCTGTTCAAGAGCCTGTAGCAAGTACCGCGAGGCCGATCAAAACCCCAGTGGCATAAGCTTGTACCCCTGGTCGGTGCGATAGCCGAAACCTTCATGGCGGGCTCGATAGCAAACTTCCTTTTTGTTGGTGCGTTGCGACAGCTTTGAGCACAATGAGCCGGTTTCCTCATCGATGCGCCATTTGCCGTAAACACTGCGGCCTGTACCTGACAGCATTTGCACTTCACCAGACTGCCGATAGATAATTTTGCCGTTTATCTTTCCACGAAAGGCGAGCTCTGTCCCGACCAGTTCACGCATGATGTCTCGACCTGACATCCAGTCAGCAGCGTTTGCCTGCATTGGCAGGAACAAAACGGTGACACTCAAGGCGATTAATAGTGACTTTTTCATTTCAAGGCTCCCCAGCCAAAATTGTTTGAGGCACCTTCCGGATAAATCAGTCAGTCTTTTTATCTTTGTATTTCCACATCCGAACCAGGCGCGGTTTAATTCTCTCCCTTAACAATATCGAACGGGTACACATCATTTCTGTGAGACCTGTCACACAACGATGATCCGCCCGACGGCGTTAACAAACGCTTAAGCTAAAATGAAATGCCCCAGCATCAGTCTCAGCACTAAAAATGTACAAGGGATTCGAAGCCAAGATCAAATCAACAACCCATTTTATTCTGCCGCTTGTGCAAATCTCTGAGACAGCGCCTTGGGTTGCGGCCCCCCGGTTGCCCAGTCAAGCAGTTCAACAGTGTGCACTACGGGAACACCAGTCCCATTGCCGATCTGTATCATGCAGCCAATATTGCCCGCTGAAATTACGTCAGGTGTCAACGCTTCAAGTGTCTTGACCTTGCGATCTTTCAATTGGGCCGATATTTCCGGTTGCATGAGATTGTAGGTGCCGGCTGACCCACAGCACAAATGCGCGTCAGCAGGCTCAAGCACCGTAAAGCCTGCCTGCTTCAGCAATGTCTTGGGGTGAGTTTTGATCTGCTGACCATGCTGTAGCGAGCACGCTGCGTGATATGCAACCTTAAGAGCTGGCACCTGGGATGTATTCAGTTCCAGTTCAATCATAAGTTCAGATATATCCCTGGCCAGCGACGACACGACAGCAGCATCTTCGGCAAGCGGCTCAGTGCGAAACATGTGGCCATAGTCCTTCACTGTGGTTCCACAGCCTGAAGTGTTGATGATAACTGCATCCAGCCCTTCGCCACGATACTCCTTCATCCAGGCATTGATGTTGGCCGCCGCAGAGGCATGGCTTTGTGTTGTTTTGCCCATGTGATGAGTAAGCGCCCCACAACACCCGATACCTTTTGCAATCACTACGTCGCAGCCATGGCGCGTCAGCAGGCGGATAGTTGCCTCATTGATGTCCGTGTTGAGGGCTCGCTGGGCACAACCGGTCAAAAGTGCAACACGCTTTTTGCGCACGCCTTCAGCTTTGAAAACCTGTGGTTTGTCCATGGGGCTTGGTGATGGAAGGCTGGACGGGGCAAGGGACACCATCGCCTTCAGGCGACCGGGCAGGAAACGCGCAAAAGGTTTGGCAAACCGGGCTCCAAACATGGCCAGCCTGAAGCGGTTTGGATATGGCAGCACCTTGACCAAAATCCAGCGCAAAGCACGCTCTGGCAACGGTCTTGTGTAGGTTTTCTCGATGTACTCGCGTGCATGATCAACAAGATGCATGTAGTGCACACCTGAAGGGCAAGTGGACATACACGCAAGACACGACAGACAGCGATCAATGTGCTTGACCGTTTCCTTGTCAGCGGGGCGACCTTTTTCCAGCATGTCCTTGATCAGGTATATCCGCCCACGGGGTGAATCAAGCTCGTCCCCCAGCACCTGATATGTTGGACAGGTTGCAGTACAAAAACCGCAGTGCACGCAAGAGCGCAACACCTGATTGGAGCGTGCAATCTGTGGGTTTTTCATTTGTTCAATGGTAAAAGTAGTCTGCATTTGCGCCTATCCCATGCGTCCCGGGTTCAAGACCCCCATAGGGTCAAACTTTGCGCGAAGCCCCGCGCTGATCGCTGCCAGAGCAGGTTGTTCAGGTTGAAACACACCAAGCTTTTTGCGTGTTGTTTCGTCTGCCCGCATGAGGGTAGCGTGGCCTTCAAATCCATTTAGCCGTTTGCGCACATCACTGCCAGCAGGTACGCGCGCCCATACCAGCCCACCGCCCCAATCAAATTGTGCCTGAGCGCCTTCTCCCAACAGATCAACAATCTTGGCGCCTTCGGATGGTTTGACCGATATCCGCCATATATCGCCTTCACCAGATGCCAAATGCTCGACATCACGAATGCCCGCCCACAAGCTTTGCGACGCTTTCTGATCAGCTTCAACCACGACTTCGCCAAACCGGCCTAGAAGTTCTTTCAACTCACCGGATCGATACTTGACGGAGCCTTCAAACCCTTCAATGCGAACGAATGTACCCTTGCCTGGCACATGGGCTGCACCGTTTACATCATAAGGCGAGGTTAGCGCTGCACTCATTGCCTTGATTGCTGATGCGTTGTCTAATCCGGGAATGATCACGCTTGCGCAAGCTTCCGGCATTGGCAACACCTTGAAGCCAACCTCGGTCAAGACGCCCAATGTGCCAAGCGATCCGCACATCAGTTTGACGAGATCGTAACCGGTGACATTCTTCATCACACGGCCGCCATTTTTTACAATCGTGCCTTCGCCATCGACGAATCGGACCCCTATCAGCGAGTCACGGCATGCTCCTGCCTGAATACGGCGAGGGCCAGAGACATTGCCCGCTACGACACCACCAATTGTCGGCTTTCCTTTGGTCGCGTAAAGAGGCCTATGGTCCATCGGTTCGAACGCTAGTCGCTGTTTCTCCTTCGCAAGCTCCGCTTCAATCTCAGCCAGAGGTGTACCTGCTTTTGCAACAATGGTCAGAGCACCTGGTTCATACAATGAGATGCCCTTGATGGCAGTCATGTCCAGCAACTCACCCGTTACGCCATGGCC
>JBAUGO010000601.1:0-2355 GCA_049679775.1 Anderseniella sp. | reverse complement strand
CTGCTGACCAGCACACGCATGTCCATCAGGGAAGTTTCTGCAGCTTGCGGGTTCAACTCGCTGTCGTATTTTTCGCTTTGTTTTTCAACCACCTTCGGCAAGAAGCCCAGCGAGTATCGTCAGGCTTGGCCTGACAATGAGGCTGCTCCGTCATGGCCGGGAACCGTTTATTCATTTATCAGGCAGCCAAAGTTGCCAGATACTAAACCTTTGGGTGTAGATTAGAGTTAGTTGGCTGCCTTGGCGGCTGCCACTGCTTTCAACACACCGACAATGGCTCTGTCACGTTCTGCAGCCATTTCCTCAAAGTGTCGCCCAGCTGCAACCTGATTGCATCCGTCGACCATTCGGTCACGCAGTTCCTGCGTCAGTTCCGGCGCCTCCAGTCGCGTCCATGGCAGTTTCAACGCCGGCCCGAACTGATCGAGATTGGTGGCCATGCCACCTTCGCCACAAGCGACATGAAAAGCCATGCACTGGCCTTGTATGGCCATGCGCGGGGCAGGACCGTTGATCAGTGCTGTATCAATATCTTCCGGTGACGCTTCGCCATTGGCGACCATGTGCAAGGCCTCCCGCCATAGCGCTTCCTGCAACCGGGTCGCGACGAAACCAGGTATTTCCTTCTTCATGACCAGTGGCGCCTTGCCGGCATGGGTATAAAAGTCCCGCGCCCATTCCACTGCTTCAGGAGACGTTTGCCTGCCCCCGACAATCTCAACCAGCGGCAACAGGTAAGGTGGGTTGAACGGATGGCCCACCAAAGTACGCGTCGGCGTCGCGCAGCGGCTCTGGATCTCTGTCATGGTTAAACCGGATGTGCTGGATGAAATCACCACATCCGCCGGCACGATGTTGCCCAGTACCTCATACAGGTATTGCTTAAGGTCAAGCCGTTCCGGTGCGCTTTCCTGCACGAACTGAGCCTGGGACACGGCCTGTTCCAAGTCATCAGTGACCGTCAGCCTGTCGCGCGATGCGCCCTGGGCCAGCCCGAGTTCCTCAAGACTTATCCACGCCGTGTCGAGAATGTCATTGAATGCCGACACTTCATCCAGGGAATGCAGGTATGAGGTTACATCGTAGCCTCGCGCCAGGAAATGAGCCGTCCAGCCCGCACCGATTGGTCCGGCACCGATACTTGTTACTCTGGTCACGCTGTCAGGAGCTGGTCTGGTCATTTTAGCTACCTGCCCTTGAACACAGGATCGCGCTTTTCAACGAACGCTTTAACACCTTCCGCGGCATCTTCGGACTTCAACATGGCACGATAGGTTGTCATCTCGTCAGTACGCATTTTGGCAAACGCCTGTTCCAGTGGAACACACTCAATACCGCGCAGAACCTCCTTGATTGTCTGCAGGGCCAGTGGCGCTGATTTTGCCAGCTGGCCGGCCCATTCCCGTGCCGCATCCATCAACTGGCCGTACGGTACTACCTTGTTGACCAGGCCATACCTGGCTGCTTCGTCAGCGCCCATGCGACGGCCGAGCAGGAACATTTCCATGGCAATGTTATGGGGAATGCGCCTTGGAAGCCGCTGCAGCGCACCAGCATCCGGGACAATGCCGAGCGGCATTTCAGGCAATGCAAATTCCACATGGTCGGCGGCAATGAGCAGGTCGCAAGACATCGCCAGTTCAAACCCGCCACCGATGACCAGCCCGTTCAGGGCCGCGATCACCGGTTTGTTGAGTTTCCAGTTTTCCGTCAATCCGGCAAAACCGCCCTCGCCATAATCTGCATCGTCCCACCAGTTGTCGAGCTGTGTGTCGCCGGCGTCCAGAGACTTCAGGTCCCATCCGGCCGAAAATATTCGATCACCTTGCGCGGTAATAATGCCCACCCGCAATTCCGGGTCATCACGCAATTGCGCAAAGGCGGCGGCAATGCTCTGGCTCATCGGGATATCTATTGCGTTGACTTTGGGCTTGTTGAGCTTGATTTCCAACACGTGGCCGTTGCGCGTCAGTTCTACAAATTCAGACATTGGTTCACCTTATCTTGCAGCTTACGAGAAGGCCGGGATGACTTCTTTGCAGAACAGTTCGAGAGACCGTTTCTGCTCCTTGTGACCCAGACCCATACTGGCGTAGTAGGTGAATTGATCAACGCCGAGTTCCTGATATGGCTTCAGTTTGGCGATAATCTGATCGGGCGTTCCGAACATCAGGTTTTCCAGCAGCATATCGCGGTTGTACTCGTCCCGGTTTGCAAGGCTTGCCAGGTCTATTTCCCGGGGGAACCCGTTGGTTACGTCACCCAGGTTCTTGTAGAGATTTTCAAACTGGCCCAACTGGCGCTGGATTGCCCTGATTGGCACGTCTGCATCTTCCTTGCGATCATAGACAGCCG
>JBAUGO010000600.1:0-10459 GCA_049679775.1 Anderseniella sp. | reverse complement strand
CCCTGAAACTGCACAGGAAAAGCCGATGCAAGGCGAAGTTGTGGCCGTTGGTGCCGGGGCTCGCGATGACGCCGGCAAGCTGGTCGCACTTGATGTGAAGGCAGGCGATCATGTGCTGTTTGGCAAGTGGTCCGGCACAGAAGTCAAGATCGACGGCGAAGAGCTGCTGATCATGAAGGAAAGCGATATCATGGGCGTTCTTGAAGGCAAGAAGAAGAAGTAATTCTTCTGTTTGTTTTTGAAATCCCGATCCTGTTTGTAATCAATTCCACTCAAAGGGAGCCTCAACATGGCTGCTAAAGAAGTAAAATTTTCCGCTGATGCCCGTGAGCGTATGCTGCGCGGCGTCGATATTCTCGCCAACGCTGTCAAGGTAACGCTGGGCCCGAAGGGTCGTAACGTTGTCATCGACAAATCGTTCGGCTCACCACGCACCACCAAGGACGGCGTTACCGTCGCCAAGGAAATCGAACTGGAAGACAAGTTCGAGAACATGGGCGCACAGATGGTGCGTGAAGTTGCCTCCAAGACCAATGACCTGGCTGGCGACGGCACAACCACTGCAACCGTTCTGGCCCAGGCTATCGTGCGCGAAGGTGCCAAGTCGGTTGCTGCCGGCATGAACCCGATGGACCTGAAGCGCGGTGTTGACATGGCTGTTACAGCTGCAATTGCTGACCTCATCAAGCGCTCCAAGAAGATCAAAACATCTGAAGAAGTTGCCCAGGTCGGCACCATTTCTGCCAATGGCGAAAAGGAAATCGGCGACATGATCGCCCATGCCATGCAGAAAGTCGGCAATGAAGGCGTGATCACGGTTGAAGAAGCCAAGACAGCCGAAACCGAGCTTGATGTTGTTGAAGGCATGCAGTTTGACCGTGGTTACCTGTCACCTTACTTCATCACCAATGCAGACAAGATGATCGCTGTCATGGATGACCCTTACATCCTGCTGCACGAAAAGAAGCTGTCCAACCTGCAGGCCATCCTGCCGATCCTGGAAGCAACCGTTCAGTCTTCACGCCCGCTGCTGATCATTGCAGAAGACGTTGAAGGCGAAGCGCTGGCAACCCTGGTTGTCAACAAGCTGCGTGGCGGCCTCAAGGTTGCTGCGGTCAAGGCACCTGGCTTCGGCGACCGCCGCAAGGCCATGCTGGAAGACATCGCCACATTGACCGGTGGCCAGGTTATTTCCGAAGACCTCGGCATCAAGCTGGAAAACGTGACCCTTGACATGCTGGGCCGTGCAAAGCGCGTTTCCATCGACAAGGAAAACACCACCATCGTTGATGGTTCCGGCAAGAAGGGCGATATCGAAGCCCGCTGCAACCAGATCCGCAAGCAGGCAGAAGACACAACCTCTGACTACGACCGCGAGAAGCTGCAGGAACGTCTGGCCAAACTTGCCGGCGGTGTTGCCGTTATCAAGGTTGGCGGTTCAACCGAGATCGAAGTGAAGGAACGCAAGGACCGCGTTGATGACGCGCTCAATGCAACCCGCGCTGCGGTTGAAGAAGGCATCGTACCTGGTGGTGGCGTGGCTCTGCTGCGTGCCAAGAAGGCCGTTGAAGCCCTTTCCGACCCCAATCCAGACATCATGGCTGGCCTCAAGATCGTGTCCAAGGCGCTCGAAGCCCCGATCCGCCAGATCGCCCAGAACGCTGGTGTCGAAGGCTCCATCGTGGTTGGCAAGGTACTGGAAAAGACCGGCAATTTCGGCTTCAACGCTCAGACCGAACAGTATTGCGACATGGTTGCCGAAGGCATCATGGACCCGACCAAGGTCGTTCGCATTGCCCTTCAGGACGCAGCCTCTGTTGCAGCCCTGCTGATCACAACCGAAGCCATGATCGCTGAAGCGCCAAAGAAGGATAGCGGCGGCGGCATGCCAGCTATGCCAGGCGGCGGCATGGGCGGCATGGGCGGTATGGACTTCTAGGGTCCTGCTCCCACACTCGAACGCGAAGGGCGGTCCTGAAACGGATCGCCCTTTTTTGTTGCGGTTCTATTGGTGCGGGGTTTTCTTGGTGGTGATTTTTGTCATTTTCGGCCCACACCGGTCATTCGTGCAATGTTGGAATTCTCCGCTCAATTTCATCAAAGCGGCCATCGAGAAATCTGACTTCGGAAAACCATCAGTGGCCGAGATGGGGACAATAATTGAGGAGCGACCCCTTAACTTTGACTGCACGCAAAAATACCTTGCCGAAAAAATTGGTCACTGGTTGCTTGCGAAACGAGAAACTCGGCCAATTGTTCTTTCTCAACGCCAAATGTTTTGTGCATCGTCTTGTTGATCAATATGTTGGATACGGTGTCGGTCTCCCATAATCGGGGACAACGGACCAACGTCCAGTTTAGATCGCTGTTTTTCAGTAACTCATACTCAGAATATTTGTCTCGCAAGATATCGCCTAGGAGAAATGGAAATATGTAACGGGTGACCAAATTCGCAAACGAGGTTGGCCTGTCTCCAGGCATCACAACACTCGCCCCCGACATGACTATATAGCGATCCAGTCCCAGCTGTTTCATGGCTTGAATCACATTTCTGGTCGCGCTAGTGCTGACCATGTTGCGCGCGGCGTCTTTATCAAAACCCGGGCCAAGCGTGCTTATCACGGCATCGCAGCCGGTTAGCAATGCAGTCACAATGTTCAGATCGTTAGCGTTGCCCGTAACTATTTCCAGTTTTGAGTGTTTGACGTTTAGTTTTTCGGGTGTCCGTGCCAAAGCCCTTACGTTGTGACCGCTCTCTAATGCGTGACGCACGACTGCGACGCCGGTTGCGCCGGTAGACCCCAAAACAGCAATGGTGAGATTTGCCTTCAACCTATGCGCTTTCGGCACGTTTCATTTTTTGATGCTCATCTTCGACAAGTCCAATTTTCCAATAACCGGAAATGTAAACATCCTCGCGTGGCAGATCTTTTTCATTGTGCAGAAAACCGCGCAGACTTTTGATCACGGCGGATTCACCCGCAATACAAGTTTGGACGCCACCGTCAGGCCAATCAAGATTTCGAATAAAGTCCTCTTGGGCCGTGGACGCAACGTGCGGATCAGGCTGCACGATCCAATGCATATCGATCCCCCGCGGGGCACTGATATCTTGCCTGTCTTCAATTGAGGTCACTTCAAAAATTGCCACACCCTTTGCATCACGTGGCATCGACTCAAGCGTTACAGCTGCCACTGGAATTGCGGATGGGTCTGCAGCGACTAGATACCAGTCAGCACCGAAATGGGTAATCTTGGGTTCGCTCGGTCCGGCAAATCCCAAGAAATCTCCCGGCTGTGCGTGGCTTGCCCAGCGCGATGCAGGACCATTGTCGCCGTGAGCCACGAAATCGATGCTCAGTTCCTGCGCTTCTTTTGAAAAGTGCCGTACAGTATAGGTGCGTTGTGCGGGCCGCGGACCATCTGTGAAACGCTTTTGAAAGTCTTTACGCGTCTCATCTGGCTCTGGCAGCATAAGCTTGCAATTGCCACCTTCTCGACCTTCCGGAAAACCAACGAGTTCAGGACCCGCAAAAACGACACGGATCATGTTCGGCGTTAGCCTCCAAGCCTTTTTGACGGTAAAGAGTTTTGGTGGCGGACGGCCGACTACCTTTTTTGTTGCCTCTTTGAGACTGGAGAGAATGGTCAAGCTAGTTCTACTTCTTTCGATGATTTGGGTTTAGATCAATCGCGACACAGAATGCGACCGAGTGGTTTTGTCGACAGCCCCAGCACTCATATTTGTGCCTAAATCAGAACTTTCCTGAATTGCCCCATTGTTCACGCGGGCTTATCTCTTCCTCATTCATCCATAGTTCCACGATCTTACCGTTTGAGACGCGATAGAGGTTGAATACCGCAATGTCTTTTCCAGCATTATGACGTTTGCCATACGTTACGACAAAATCATTCTGGCCAATGAGTTGAAAAAGCATCTCGTACTCGCCGGACCCATCGGATGCTAGCCATTCACCCAACCCTGCACGGCCAGCATCAATCATCGAGCCATGTTGGACGGCGTCATCGGCAACAAAGTTGTCCAGCCTGTCATAATTACGTTCCTGCAGGACCTGCTTCGTGTATTCCAACACGAGCGCTTTGCTGGAAGCAGTATCGAAACTTTGGTCAGGCTCGACAGTGCCCCGCACCATATCGGTGCCCGATTTCGTATCCGAGACAAATGGAGCAATTGTATCCCAATGCTCAAGTATGAGACCGTCTGTACCGGTGTAAAACAAATCCATGGTTACCCATTCTGCAGCACCATCGTTCAGTGACTGATAGGCATTGCAGAACACCCAAGGACCGTCTTCGAGAATGCGGATAATCTCGATTTCGCGTTTTGGATTACGTTCAACGAACGGCTCAAAAAAGCTCAAAAATCCTTCAGCACCGTCACCAACGCCCGTTGAATGTTGTGTGTACCGATGACCCGTATATTTCAGAACAGCTTCGCGGGCATTTCCTCCAGCGATGCCTTCCAAATATATTTTGCGGACGTTGTCTAAGCCTTTACCCATAATGGAACTCCTTCGTTTCTATGTGATCGCAGTAGCGATCTGCCTGCGCGCAGTAAGCGCCTCTAGATTGAGAAAAGTGCAATCAGAATTCTGTAGTCGGCGTCTTAAAACATGCCATTCTTATGCGGCATGTCTTTGTCAGCGGGCACGGCTTGAACAACGTCCCAATGCTCAACCATTTTGTTATCGCGAACGCGGATTAAATCTACAACGGCGGAAACGCCTTCTTTGCTGGTCACCTTGGAATAGACAAATACCAAGTCATTTTGGGCTAGTACGAACTTAATGTCATAGCAAAGTGCCGGAATTTTCCCCGCTTTGAAGGCATCTATGACCGGCTGTATCCCATCGGAAATCAACTGATTATGTTGTACATATGTAGGGCTGACATAAAGGTTTAAGGCTGTTTCGAGCTGACTGCCGTTGAACGCGACATTCAAGAAAGTCGCGACAAGGCGCTTGTTAGATTCTTCTGTATCAATGGAGTAATCGACAGGATTATCCGCAAATTCTTTAGCCTGAGCCGTTTCACTTCGCCCTGATGCGGTCTTTTGTGACAAAGCTTGCCGCATGTCCCAATGTTCCGCGTAAAGGCCGTTTTTATCGAAATACATCAAATCGAAAATCTTCGATTTTGGTGTTCCATCGCCGCGATTCACCTCGCGTAGCATGACGAGGTAATTGCCATTATCCAGATAACCTTGATCGCCAAGCCAAGGCAAAAGTTCGCTCGAAAAACCCTTCGGTCGTTTGTCCAACAAATCCCAAACCGGTTTCCATCCATCTGGAAGATCGGGGCTGTGCTGAATGTAGGGATCGGCTGCAATAGCCATGAACTCTTCAAAGTTTCTTGACTTGGCCGCCTTGAAAACCTTCCCCAACGCAGCGCGTGATGATGCACCCTGCTCATGTCCGATTGCGCTTGTATACTTAAAGTCTGGTGCACATTTTTCCTGAGCCAATGCTGAAATGGTGGACAAAGAAAAAGCAGTTAAAGTCGTTATCAGATTCATTCGCATATTTATTTCCTACTTTAATTGTCGGCCATGAAAATCAGAATTGGTGAAAGACATTAGGGGCGGTATCCTCGTTTAACTCGGCACCACGAGATCGAGCGTTGCCAGAAGCTGATTATTGCGCTCCACAACGTTCATGATCGGGAACCCGCTTTTCCTCGTATTGCGCTTGATTGGTCGCGGGGCATTATACGGTGGCGTTTGCAGAACCTTCACATTCCAGTCTTCAGAAAAATTCGCCTGACTGGTCAGCAAGCTTTTGCCACCGACATGCACTTTGAAGTGAACATGGATTGGTTGGCCGTAGTAAAAGCCGGGATAGATCGTATCAAATTCCGCAATGCCATCCGCATCGGTCATCAATGCCCCGCGGCAAAAACGTTGCTCTCTGTCCGGTTCGATATGTCCGAACAATATGGCGCGCGCCATCGGAGGAGATTTATCGGGATTATAGCCATAACCTGAATAGTAACCGGTGGCGTTACAGGCCCAAATGTCGACAATCCCGTTCGGAATGGGCTGACAATTCCCATCAACAAGACGCAGTGCGATCGATAGTTTTTGCCCCGCCTCTCCGTAGGTTATGTCTTTGCCTGGCGCAGGCGCGCAAGTGAAAAATGGCCCCTCATGACTGTCGGCCATCATCTTGCAGCTATTACCTTTGAAATCTTGGGGCATTGCGAGTCTGTTCTCGATGCCGGACACTGGCACCAACGTATTTTCGCACGTTTGTTTACCTCTCCATGGCTTGATGGCGATACCCCGATTGGGTCCCACACCGTCGGTTGCCGCAATCGCCTTGCCAGCATAAGCGCTCAAGAGGCTCGCTGCGGGAAGTACCAAAGCTTGTCTTCGAGTGATGATCATCGTTCCGATTCCTTACGTTGCTTCGAGAGGAGGAGTAAACACTCACGCAGCGGTGGGTTTGCGCCAAACTAGCATAATCGCGACTGCCGCTATGACTGCGAAAACGAGTCCAGCAATAGCTGCAACCGCTGGCCCGCCCATCAACCCCATGAAGATCGCGTCGTGACCATTCATGAACATCATTGCAAAGCCGCCAATCATCACGAGATAGCGCTGTCCGACAATTGCCCCGATCAAGGCGATAATGATCAATGTCAGCTGTCTTCCCAAGAATGCGCCAGCCGTTTCTCCTAATGAGAGTGCGGAGCCCGTAAGTGTCGTAAGGCCGGGGTTCATCGTTGGATCGAAATAAGCTGGAATTGTCGCGGCCGCCATAACGAGGGCCATAATTCCAATGAGGATGCGAGGTAAAAGATATTGTTTGTTGAATGTCATTTTTCTTCCTTAGAAGGTGAATGAGCCGAAGTTCTATGCAGTCGTAGTGGTCTGGCAGTCAGTAATATGAGTTTCCAAATGTAGCGATGGATATTGTAGCTGTTTTGAAGTTGACAGTCAGACTGTCCTTATTCGAAACAAGATCCCGCTAATTTCATGTAATACCGAACCTCGCCGACGCTGTGAGCTGACTTTCGGTGCGTGTCGTTTTGAGGACGACTCCCGTGTTTTCACTCAAATCCCTAAGAGCCGAGTCGTTTTCCAGATTGTAAGGGCAAGGACCGAACTCTTGATAGTCCGGGTGGTTTGCATAAATATCGGTCACCAATTCGTCCGGAAAATAGAGTTGCGTCGTCAAGAAAGTCTCGCCATCGCGCGAAACTTTTGCATGAATGTGGGTGACACGAGGGTCATACCAACCCGGGAAAACCGTTTCGAATTCAACCAATCCATTGCTGTCGGTGACCTGCCCGCCGCGCATAAAGATCTCGGAGTCAACGGGAGGGATATGCCCGTCCTCATTTGACTTCGTTATGACATTGACCAAAGTATCGAAAGGAGCCCGAACTTTAGCATCGCTGTAACCAGAATAATATCCCGCTGCATCGCAATGCCAAATTTCCACGGTCATGCCTTCGAGCGCTGTGCAGTCAGGCATCTTCACAATTTCTATCGCCAATTTTAGAGGCAGGCCCGGCCGCTCTTCGCTAATGTTTGATCGCATTTTAGACTTTATGAAGTACGGTCCTTCTGTTTGCTCAGAGGTCAGAACGCACACATTCGCACCCGCTTCAGGCGCCAGTTTGACCGCCTTACCGTTAGAAAGACGGGTTAAAGCCGCACGGGCCAGTGAGTTTCGCTGCCAGAAGGCCACGCCGCCAACTGCTGCAATTCCCAGTCCGAACTTAAATAAGCCTCTACGTTTCATGTGAATACTTCCATTTATAAGAGAAATTGAATTGTGACCATGCGGAAAATTACCGGTTCAGTTTGATCGATAGGCATTCAACTGCCCGCGATAAACATATACAATCACAGCAGCCAGAAGTCCGAGCATAAGGGCTGGCACGGCAGAAGGTCCGATAATCAAAAGATGTGAAAGTACTGCGCCGATCATTGTGCACAGGAGCAAACCGGCACCAAAAACCTGGCGGTTCGGAATCCACAGCAATGCTGCCCCACCGATTTCGATCACACCCGTCACATAACGAAACCATTGGCCCACGCCGATGGTCTCAAAGGTTTGAACCATCATTTCGACACCAGCTAGCTTAGCCAACCCCGCGGCTACGAACGCCAAGGTGAGCAGACCTTTTATCGCGAGAATTCCATATTTTTTAAAACTATCGTTCATGGCTTAGATCCAATTCAAATGTGCAGTAAATTTCGTCGCGTTAGCCGCGACCGTGATAGGCTTGGCTCACTGCAAAGCTATCTTCGAACCAATGCCAAAGCACCACTTTTCCATCGCGAACTTTTGCGCGAAGCGCGAAGCTGAATTCACCAATTTCCTTGCCGGAATGGGGTGTCGTGCCATTCATGACGCCGAAGACAGCGACCGTATCACCAGAGGCGAAAGCGTCGGTGTTTTCCCACTTTGTGGTTTTAAGGTTTGATCCAAAAACGCCTAGAAATTCGAAGATTGCATCCTTTCCTTTGATGTCTCCACGGATCCACGGAAGCGTCTTGTCGCCTTCGTTGTGCCAGACCATATCGTCGGCCATCAACGCGGACATTGCGTCCATGTCGCCTTTGCCCATGGCTCCCATAAAGGCCATCACTGTGTCGAATGTTGCTTGACTGGTTTTATCCATTTCCTGCGCTCCTGCTTGTGTTGAGAGGATCAGCGCCAAAGCGACACCGACAGATGATTTTAAAACTGTTCTGCGGTCCATTTCTAACTCTCCTGAAAGGTGGAATTTTTGTGCTGTGAAGTCTGGTCAACTCGTGGTTGCCAGACAAGCGTTGGGTTTTCGCGAAAAGTAAATCGCTCTAGATGACTGGTAACGATCTGCATAACTTGATCGAGACGGGTTTGATTTTCAGCTGTTGCAAGCAATTCCAATCGACCATCGTCGGCTGTCATTTCACAACGACCAAAAGGAAACTTGACCCACCCTTTTGTCGCGGTGCAGCGCGCTTCGACCTTTTTGCCAAAATGGTGGCACAAAGCGGATAAATATCGGCTTGCTCGATCAGTTTCAAATAAGGCAAAAGCCTGCATCGGTGATAGTTCTCCTCTATTCTGAAGAGAGTATATGGAGACTTGATTGATTTTTCTATTGACTCATTTCAGAAACCATAATTCTGCCTAGCGGAACAATGTGATTGAGCATTTTGACACTGTACACTTCCACATATTTCAACTATTTGCGGTTATCAACAGCGATTAATCAGCTAGGATGAACGATGATTGACCACCTCAGACAAATGGCAATTTTTGCGCGAGTTGTGGATGAAGGATCATTTCGAGCGGCCGCAAAAGACATAGGCCTAGCCCCATCGCGCATCAGTGAGACGGTATCGGAGCTTGAGGAATATCTTGGCGTTACCTTGCTTTACCGCACCACGCGGAAGATTACGTTGACTAATGAAGGTCGACTTTTTTATGCCCGCGTGGTTGAAATGTTACGAAGCGCGGAAACCGGTCTGAACGAGCTGAATGCACTGTCTTTAGACCCGGTCGGTGCCCTGCGAATAGCAATACCGGCATTTCTTACATCCGGCCCGCTTTCTAACGCAGTCGGTCAGTTCGCCCGACTGCATCCCAATGTTGCATTCTCTGTCACCTATACTGACCAACCTTTGGATCTCATCGAAAATGGGCTTGATTTGAGCATCCTCGTAGGCCGGCTCGATGACAGTTCCATGATGTCTCAAAAATTGGCGGATGGCCAACGTGTTCTCGTTGCTGGTGTTGAATATGCCCGCCAACGTAAATCTCCAAAACGGCCCTCGGATTTGGAGGAATGGGATTGGATTCGCTATAAACCGCGGGCCGAAATCACCGAGTTTACATCTCCCAAGGGCGTTACAGAGTCGGTGACAGGCAATGCCCAAGTCGAAGTCGATAGTATTGATGCGGTCTATCATTTTGCCACTCAGAACACGGGGGTGACCATACTCCCATCGTTCCTTGCCGAGCGCGGCATTGCATCTGGAGATTTGGTGCAATTGCTACCGGAATGGAGGCTCCGACCTTTGGGCATCTATGCCATTTGGGCGGACAAGTCGCGGAGAGAAAGTCTAACACTCCTCTTCGTAAGGTTCCTGGCCGAGAAAGGGCTGTGCCAATAGTTCGACAACAGTTTTTGATAGCATGAATCATTCTGGCATTGCCATGCACCCCGACTAGATTAGATTCAATTATTGGGGAGCGAACGACAGCTTTGGTGGAATTACGTCAAATTGGTCGGTACCCTCCAACGGCAGCAATCCCCCACAATTGGCCGCTGCCAAAAAGTTCATCAATGACTGCTTCCCGCCCATTTTGGACCTTCGGTGCCATTTGGAATTAGGTTGCTTTGTTAGCCGTGCTCAAGGTCTCCATCCGCGAAGTTGGGCCGGGCTTGTCCAACTCAACACTGGTCAGGGCCTGCGGCATGCGACTTGGGCTAT
>JBAUGO010000599.1:0-6101 GCA_049679775.1 Anderseniella sp. | reverse complement strand
GCCTCATAGGCATTCAGGCGGCAACCAAAATTGATGATCTCAACCGGTTTGTTCACGCAAGTTCACCTTCGAAATCATACATCACCGGGCCCGTCATCAGCATGTGATCACGCTCATCCCACTCGATAAACAGATCACCACCCGGCAAAGTAATTTTCACACGGCGACCGGTTCGCTTTGTCCGCGCCGCTGATACCGCAACCGCACAAGCCGCAGTGCCGCACGCTTGCGTCAATCCAACACCGCGCTCCCATACCTTCACTTCGACATGCTCAGGTGAAATCACACGCGCCAGCGAGATGTTGGCACGCTCTGGAAATATCGGATGGTTCTCCAGCAAGGGTCCGGTTTTTGTCAGGTCAGTAACATTGAGGTCCCTGACCCAGAATATTGCATGCGGGTTTCCGACATTCACAACCGATGGCGTATGAAGAATGGGAGCATCGATGGGCCCGATCTGCAACTCGATACCTCTTGTATCGTGAAACTCTTCGGCCAGCGGGATCGCATCCCAGCCAAATTTTGGCACTCCCATGTCCACTGTCACCAGGCCGTCATCTGCCTTGCGGCAGGCCAGAAACCCTCCCTTGGTATTGATGGTGCACGTATCAACACCGGTTTCACTGAACAATATGTCCGCCACGCATCGAGACGCATTGCCGCAAGATTCAACCTCGCCACCTTCCGTATTGTAGATCCGCATATGCACATCAGCGACTGCTGACCTTGCCATGACGATAAACTGGTCACAGCCAATGCCGGTTTCCCGATTGGCCCACCCATGCACCTGCTCGCGCGTGAAGTCGTATTTATCTTCGCGCCCGTCCACGATGATGAAGTCGTTGCCGAGTCCGTTCATCTTGCGAAATGGAATATGTTGGTTTGTGTTCATGCGTGGCCTTATATGGTGAAACGGGCCTGTTTTGCCAGTCCCATTGACGTGAAACACTAATTCCCCTATTGAACGGCGCAATCCAAATGCCAAAATGAATTGGCAGGCTTGCTGACACATGGCGCTTCAAGGGAAGCAATGCCGGGGGGTCAGGGGCCTACACCCGCCAGCGAAGGTTCGCTCACGGGTGTCAATTCGTTTTGGCTATTTGGATGACGAACAGTTTTGACGAACTGTTGTTCCGAGCAAAGCGAGGCAAGCGCGAGCGCGCACCGTCCGGTCAGGACACCCCGTGGAGCCGTGGCCAAACAGGCCGCTGGCGTGAGTGCAACGATCAACAGATGTCCGAGCCAGTTCAATAAGGAAGAACCATGTTTGAAACACTTCAAGACCGTTTAGGCGGAATATTTGACAAGTTGACCGGGCGCGGCGCGCTTTCGGAAGCCGATGTCGATACCGCCATGCGCGAAGTGCGTCGTGCCTTGATCGAGGCTGACGTGGCGCTTGAAGTGGTTCGCGAATTTATCGAGCAGGTCAAGTCGCGCGCTGTCGGTCAGGAAGTCATCAAGTCGATCAAGCCCGGCCAGATGGTCGTCAAGATTGTCAATGATGCCATTGTCGAAATGCTCGGCAAGGACCCTGAGCCGCTCAACCTCAAAGCTGCACCACCTGTGCCGATCCTGATGGTTGGTCTGCAAGGTTCGGGCAAAACCACCACAACAGCCAAGATCGCCAAGCGGCTTTTTGAGCGCGACAAGAAAAAGGTCATCATGGCCTCGCTCGACACCCGCCGCCCTGCCGCTCAGGAACAGCTCGCCATTCTGGGTGAACAGATCAAGGTAGACACCTTGGCGATCGTCAAGGGCGAAGATCCGGCCACGATTACCAGGCGCGCCATGTCTGAAGCCCGAAAGGGCGGCTATGACATCGTCATGCTGGACACCGCAGGTCGCTTGTTCATTGACGAAGAACTCATGGCCGAAGTCCAGGCGGTTCGCGATATCGCGCAACCTGCTGAAACACTTCTTGTCGCTGATGCACTCACCGGACAGGACGCAGTAAACCTGGCTCGTGCTTTTGATGAGCAGGTCGGAATTTCCGGACTGGTGCTTACAAGGATAGACGGCGATGGCCGTGGTGGTGCGGCACTCTCCATGCGCGCGGTCACCGGCAAGCCGATCAAGCTTCTTGGCACAGGCGAAAAGCTTGATGGTCTGGAAGATTTCCACCCTGAACGCATTGCCTCACGCATTCTTGGCATGGGTGATGTTGTTTCGTTGGTCGAAAAGGCCGCCCAGACCATAGATCATGACAAGGCAGCCAAAATGGCCGCCCGCATGAAAAAGGGCGTGTTTGATCTGGAAGACCTGGCTGACCAGCTGAAACAGATGCAGAAGATGGGAGGCATGGCAGGGCTCATGGGCATGATGCCGGGCCTCGGCAAGATGAAGAAACAGCTTGAAGGAGCTGATCTCGACAATTCAGTGCTCAAGCGCCAGCTCGCCATCATTTCCTCCATGACACCGCAGGAAAAGCGCAATCCCAAGGTCATGAACGCCTCTCGCAAGAAGCGCGTTGCCAAAGGCTCAGGCGTCGAAGTGCAGGAAATCAACCGCCTGCTCAAGATGCACATCCAGATGGCTGACATGATGAAGAAAATGGGCAAGGGCAAAGGCATGCTCGGCAAGCTTCTGGGCATGGGGGGTGGCGCTGGTATGCCCTCGGAACAGGAAATGCAGAAAATGCAGGCTGAACTGGCCGGCATGGACCCTGATTCATTGCCACCGGAGCTCAGGGACATGGCAGCAGGTAAAATGCCTCAGATGCCAAAGGGTTTACCCGGCATGGGAGGCGGCATGCCGGGACTGCCCGGACTTGGTGGCAAGGGCGGTTTTCCCGGTTTGCCAGGCCTTGGAGGCGGTGGCGGTTTCAAGGGCTTGCCCGGCTTTGGAAAGAAAAAGAAATAATCTCAAATCAACATCTAGTTTCAACTCAAGAAGGACTATCAAATGGCACTTAAAATCAGACTGTCGCGTGGCGGATCAAAGAAACGCCCGTTCTATCGTATCGTGGTTGCAGACGTGAACGCACCACGCGATGGCCGTTTCATTGAAAAGCTCGGCACCTATAATCCGCTTTTGCCAAAGGATTCTGCAGACCGCGTCAGCATAGACATGGACCGCACCAGGCATTGGTTGTCGGTCGGGGCCAAGCCAACCGACCGCGTCTTGCGGTTCCTGGATGCAGCAGGCGTTGAAAAGCGTGAAGCACGTAACAATCCGAACAAGGCAAAGCCAGGCAAGAAGCGTCTTGAACGCGAAGCTGCTGAAGCTGAAGCCGCTGCCAAGGCAAAGGAAGCCGCAGAAGCTGAAGCCGCAGCTGCAAAGCAGGCCGCAGAAGAAGCCGCTGCTGCACCTGCTGAAGAAGCACCTGTCGAAGAAGCTCCTGTTGAGGAAGTCGCCGCCACTCCTGCTGAGGAAGTCGCCGCCGCTCCTGCTGAGGAAGCTACCGCGACCGAAGAAGCTGCTTCCTGATTTTAACGGATGCTGCCTCGTTCGCGCTCCATACTTCTTGGCGTCATAACCGGCGTACATGGCATTCAGGGCGAAGTGAAACTGAAAAGCTTCACCCAAGACCCTGAAGCCATTGCCGACTATGGCCCGCTTGATGGGTCGAACGGACAGAAACTGGTGATCAAGTCACTCAAGCCGCACAAGGATTTCTTCCGCGTGCGCCTTGAAGGCGTGAATGACCGCAATACTGCAGAAACCTTGCGTGGGGTGGAGCTTTCCATCTTGCGCGAGCAGCTACCGCAACCTGATGATGATGAAATATACCATGCAGACCTCATCGGGCTTTCTGTGCTGGATCAGGAGCAGAACCTTCTAGGTAAGGTTGAGGGCATTCTCGACTTTGGCGCAGGAGAACTGCTTGAGTACCGCCTTGAAGACGCCAGCGGAACGCAATTGATCCCGTTCAATCTGGACACCGTGCCGGAAATTGATCTGGACGCAGGCACCTTGACTGTAAGACTGCCAGAAGAAATCACCTCCGAGGACAGCTGATGAGCTTTGCTGCAACCGTGCTGACGCTGTACCCGGGCATGTTTCCAGGTGCGCTTGGCATGTCCATGGCCGGGCGAGGACTGGAACAGGGCTTGTGGTCACTCGACACACGTGACATTCGAACCCACGCCAGGGACAAGCACGCAAGCGTTGACGATACTCCTGCCGGTGGAGGGCCGGGCATGGTGTTGAAAGCTGATGTCCTGGCAAGCGCGATTGATGCAGCAACTGGGAAAGATGACACGCGCCCACGCCTGTTGATGTCTCCGCGTGGTCGCCCGTTGACCCAGGCATATGTGCGTGAACTGAGCCAGGGACCGGGTGTGATGATCATATGCGGCCGCTTTGAAGGTGTGGATGAGCGCGTCATAGAAGCCAGAAACCTGATCGAGGTGTCGGTTGGCGACTATATATTGTCAGGTGGAGAACCTGCCGCGCATGTTCTGCTTGATGCCATTATCAGATTAATACCCGGCATCATGGGAAATACCCTGTCCGGTACACAGGAAAGTTTTGAAACCGGGATGCTGGAAAACCCGCACTATACCAGGCCAAGGGTCTGGGAAGGTCTGGAGATCCCGCAGGTTCTGATGTCGGGAGACCACGCTGCCATTGAAAACTGGAAACGCGAGCAGTCTGAAAAACTGACCAGAAAGCGCCGTCCGGACCTTCTGGAATCAAAAGACTGAAAACCATTTGACGCAAATCTGCTGATAGACATTGACTTTTGATGCATTGCGCGGATAAACACCCCAATCTCTTAAAAGGAATTTGGTTATGAACATAATCCAGCAGCTCGAAAAAGAGCAGGCTCAGGCCATTACGGCCAAACGCGAAATCCCGGCATTCGGCCCCGGCGACACACTTGTTGTAGCTGTGCGTGTGACCGAAGGCGAACGCTCGCGTATCCAGAACTATGAAGGCGTTGTGATTGCACGCTCCGGTGCAGGCCTCAATGAAAGCTTCACAGTTCGCAAACTGTCCTATGGCGAAGGCGTGGAACGTGTGTTTCCGCTGTATTCTCCTCTGGTTGAAGGCGTAACTGTATTGCGTCGCGGCAAGGTTCGTCGTGCAAAGCTGTATTATCTGCGCGGACGTACAGGCAAGCGCGCTCGTATCACTGAAAAGAAGCGCTCGACTGTTACAGCGGCAAAGCCCGTAGCGAAAGAAGCTTCAACAGCTGAATAATCTGGCTCATTGAGCTTTAGATATGAAAGCCGGGGTTCAAAGCCCCGGTTTTTTGTTGCCCGGCTGACTTGCCTTGCAGGCCGTGCAAGGGTCCAGGTTAACACTTACCAAACCTGTTTTTGCTATTCATGTCGCTTTCTAAGCATAGCTAGAGGCGGCATCATGTCATCAACCGATCTTGTCAAACAAAGCGAAACACTAGGTTTTTTGAAGTCCAGGCCGCTGATCCTGTACGCTTTTGCAACAACAATGTTCGTCAGTGCGCTGATGTTGTTCTCCGTTCAGCCAATGTTTGCCAAGATGGTCGTTCCCAAACTGGGCGGTTCCCCGTCTGTATGGGCTGTGGCCATGTGTTTTTTTCAGGCCGTTCTGCTCATGGGCTATTGTTACGCCCATCTGCTAACCAGGTTTCTGGGCTCGCGCACGGCAATTTTTACCCATTTGGGTGTTTGCCTGATGGCATTCGCCTTCCTGCCGCTGGGGTTGGCGACCGGTTGGGAAACACCCCCGACTGAAAACACCCAGATCTGGTTGCTTGGTCTGTTCTTCATGTCTGTCGGCTGGCCGTTCTTTGCTGTTTCTGCCAACGCGCCCTTGTTGCAAGCCTGGTTTGCCCGCACCGGCCACCCTCATGCAGGCGATCCATACTTCCTCTATGGCGCGAGCAATATTGGCAGCATGGTTGCCTTGCTGGGGTATCCGATCATCATTGAACCGATATTTGGCCTGTCTGATCAAAGCGTCACCTGGGCTGCGGGGTTTGCATTGCTCATCAGCCTCATCTCGCTTGCTGCAATTTTGTTGCTGAGCAACGAAACAAATGACGCAACTGAAGGTAAAAAGGCGGTTTCAGCGCCTGCCATCGCTGCCCCAACATGGAGCGATCGCGCAATCTGGATCGCCCTGGCCTTTATTCCATCAGGCCTGCTGGTTGCCTTCACAACACATATTACAAC
>JBAUGO010000598.1:0-9665 GCA_049679775.1 Anderseniella sp. | reverse complement strand
GATTGATCCTGATACGACCGGATCCGATACCCCCATCATTGACCTGACAGAACTTGGCAAGCGTGGTGAAGAAGAAAGCGACCTTGATCGGCGCAAGCGGGAAATCACCGAGGACACAGGAAGTCAGGTAGAGGTTGAAAGCCCCTCCAACGCATTGTCCATTGATGATCTGGCGCGCTCACGTGACAGCAACCAGCAGCTCGCAACCATAACGCCACGCACGGCCATATCGCTGGTGCCTGCCCCGGTTGCCAAGGTCACGGAAACCGGACCGCACGGACCCTTGCCACGCAAGGCTAAGGATGGCGTATTACCGGCCAGCATCTACGCCCGTCCAGTACCGCGCGAACAGTTGTTGTCCGATATACCCAAGGTCGCGGTGCTTATTGGTGGCATGGGTCTGAATGAAGGTCTGACCCAATCAGCCATCCGCCAGTTGCCACCTGAAATCTCGCTTGCATTTGCCCCTTATGGCGAAAACCTTCAGGATCAGGCCAATAGCGCACGCTCAAATGGTCATGAAGTGTTCATTCACTTGCCCATGGAACCGTTTGGATATCCTTCCATTGATCCCGGACCTCGTACACTGCTGACATCGGCATCAGCAGAACAGAACATTGACAGCCTGCACTGGCATCTGGGCCGCTTTACCGGATATGCCGGGGTTACAAATTATCTGGGCGCACAATTTGCCAGCAACAAGAACGCCATATCCCCCATTCTGAAAGAGCTTGGCAAACGCGGGCTTGTCTACCTGGATGACGGTAGCAAGGGCCTGTCGCAGGCAACCAGCATTGCCGGCAGCATGGGTCTCAATGCACGCTCTTCCATCATCAATCTTGACGGCAACGCCGGCTCTGCAGAGGAGGTGTTGACCAGACTGCAGCAACTGGAAGCAATGGCCCGCCAGAACGGCATGGCAATAGCCACAGGCTCCGGCTTGCCAGACACCATTGATGCCATCAACCAGTGGTCACAAGGCCTTGCAGGACGTAACATTATTCTGGTGCCAGTTTCCGCAGCATTTGCAACCCGCGGCAGCTAATCACAACAGCGCAGAACAGGTAAATCACCTCATGTCTGACAGCAAAGACAAATATATGAACCTGCCCTATCGACCTTGTGTCGGTGTTATGTTGCTGAACAACGAGGGCAAGGCGTGGGTCGGCCATCGCATCGTCCAGCCCAATGATGACGAGGCTGAGGGTATTGGCATGTGGTGGCAAATGCCGCAAGGCGGCATTGATGATGGTGAAGACATCCACGCCGCCGCCAGACGCGAACTAACCGAGGAAACAGGCGTTACATCTGCTTCAATTCTGGCAGAGACGCAAGGCTGGCTGACCTACGACTTGCCCGATCATCTGATCGGCGTTGCCTGGAAGGGGCGCTTCAGGGGGCAGAAACAAAAGTGGGTGGCATGCCGGTTTGAAGGTGCCGACAGCGAAATTGACATTTCAGGCATTGGTCACAAACCGGAGTTTGACCAATGGCGCTGGGCTGGCCTGGATGAACTTGAAAGCCTGATCGTACCTTTCAAGCGCGATGTATATATTGAGGTCATCCGGGAGTTCAGGCATCTCGCCTGACAAGAACTACCAGCAGATTGTTCGCAGGCATTTCCAGAATTCGAGACAGGTACAGCCCATGATGCATGGCTTCTGTTTCGACGTCCTCGAGATAGCGCAGCCCAAACGCACAATCGCGTTGGCGCAACCATTGATCAAAGTCCAAATTGCTGGAAACTGGCGCAACAGCACGCTGGAAAAACGGCCCATAGAGAACCAGCATCCCACCCGACACAAGTTTTGCGCCTGCACCTGACAGCAACCCGACACACGCAGACCATGGCGTGATGTGGATCATGTTGATATTCAAGATCACGTCAGCGCGTTCTGGATTTATGGTTTCAGCCCAGTTCACCTGCAGGACATCAACCTGCTGCGGTGCCATCATATTTGGCGTATCGTCTCCATAGGCAGCAATGCTGGGAAATCGTGAAGTATCATATTCACAAGGCCACCAGTGAAGTTGGGGCAAGGATGGCGCAATATGAGCTGCATGCTGGCCTGTGCCTGAGGCAATCTCCAAAAGATGATGCGCAGTGTCCGGGACGAGCTCACAAAGCGCAATACGGATTGGCTCCATGTTTCTGTCTGCTGATGGTGCTGTCTCTTTCATGTCGTAACAAACCTGAAAACAAAAAAGCCGGACATCTCTGCCCGGCCGAACTACTCGTCAAGATATCATCTTCACATGGATGATTGCAGCTGGGTCAGGTGATCAAGGATCTCCTGTGCCTTGCGCTTTTTCTCGCCCTCGGCAGCGTCATTGACGTCTTCCTGGGCATTCTTGATCTTTTGTGCCAGATCCGATGAAGAAAGATCCTTCATCGACACGGCTTCTTCTGCCAGCACGGTCAGGCCTGATGGATTGATCTCGGCAAATCCGCCACGCACAAAAATGCGCTCTTCATTGCCATTGGCATCAGTAACCGTAACCACACCGGGCTTCAATGTTGACAGCACAGGCGCATGATTGGCCAGAACAGTGAATTCACCTTCACTGCCGGGCACAACAACCTGCTGCACCTCACCAGAGGATAACAGCCGTTCGGGCGATACCAGTTCAAACTTCAAAAGATCGGCCATCACATGGCTCTCCATTGTCTATCAGGTAGAACCTGATCAGGCTGCCTCAGCGGCCATGCGTTCAGCTTTTTCGATTGCCTCGTCAATTGAGCCAACCATGTAGAAAGCCGCTTCCGGCAAATGGTCGTAATCGCCGGACACCAGACCCTTAAAGCCCTTGATCGTGTCTTCCAGGGACACCAGCTTGCCAGGTGATCCGGTAAACACTTCTGCCACAAAGAAGGGTTGCGACAGGAAACGCTCAATTTTGCGCGCGCGTGCCACAGCCAGCTTGTCTTCTTCCGAAAGCTCGTCCATGCCGAGAATGGCGATGATGTCCTGAAGCGCCTTGTAGCGCTGCAACACCTGCTGTACCTGACGGGCAACTGTGTAATGCTCCTCACCGATAACCTGCGGATCGAGCAGACGCGATGTTGAATCGAGCGGATCAACAGCCGGGTAAATGCCTTTTTCAGCAATCGAACGTGACAACACGGTTGTTGCGTCCAGGTGAGCAAAGGTTGATGCAGGTGCCGGGTCAGTCAAGTCGTCGGCGGGCACATACACAGCCTGCACAGAGGTGATTGAACCCTTTGTGGTTGTCGTGATGCGTTCCTGCATGGCGCCCATGTCAGTACCCAGTGTTGGCTGATAACCCACAGCCGAAGGAATACGTCCGAGCAGCGCCGACACTTCGGAACCTGCTTGGGTAAAGCGGAAAATGTTGTCCACAAAGAACAAAACGTCCTGGCCTTCGTCGCGGAAATGCTCGGCCACAGTGAGACCGGACAGCGCAACACGTGCACGCGCTCCTGGAGGCTCGTTCATCTGGCCGTACACAAGTGCTGCCTTTGAGCCCTTGCCACCGCCTTCGACGTTCACTTTGGATTCGATCATTTCCCAGTAAAGGTCGTTGCCTTCACGTGTACGTTCACCCACACCAGCAAACACCGAGTAACCACCGTGTGCCTTGGCGATGTTGTTGATGAGTTCCATGATCAAAACTGTCTTGCCCACACCAGCACCACCGAACAGGCCGATCTTGCCGCCCTTGGCATAAGGCGCCAGGAGGTCAACGACCTTGATACCTGTTACCAGAATTTCAGCTTCAGTGGACTGTTCCACGAAACTTGGTGCTTCCTGATGGATACCACGCTTGGTCTTGGTCTTGATCGGGCCGGCTTCATCCACAGGCTCACCGATCACATTCATGATGCGGCCCAGGGTTTCTTCACCAACCGGAACCTCGATCGAGTTGCCAGTGTCAGTTACGGGCAGCCCGCGCATGACGCCTTCGGTTGAGTCCATGGCGATTGTGCGAACGGTACTTTCACCCAGATGCTGCGCTACTTCCAGCACAAGGCGGTTGCCGCCATTGTCTGCTTCAAGTGCGTTCAGAATTTCAGGCAGGTGCCCGTCAAACTGAACGTCAACGACAGCGCCCAGAACCTGGACAACCCTGCCGACCTTGCCGCCATAGGCAGATGCCTTCTTGGCAGGAGCTGCTTTGGCAGGAGCTGCCTTGACTGCAGTTGTCTTTGTCGCTGCCTTCTTGGCAGGTGCTTTCTTGGCTGGTGCTTTGGCCATGTTACGGGTCCTTCCCTTAAGCCTTCATATCTTCAAATCAGTATCTCTAGACCGCTTCCGCGCCAGAGATAATTTCAATCAGTTCCTTGGTGATCTGCGCTTGACGCTGACGGTTATAGCTCATCGTCAGCTTGTCGATCATTTCACCGGCATTGCGGGTTGCGTTGTCCATTGCAGACATGCGCGCGCCTTGTTCAGATGCCGCGTTTTCAAGTAGCGCCCGGAAAATCTGGACACCAATATTGCGCGGCAACAACTCTTCCAGAATTTCACTTTCTTCCGGCTCGTATTCGTAAACTGCTCCGCCAAGATCAATGGCTCCTGCTGCCTTATCATTGCTACCATCAGACACGACATTGGCAGGAATGATCTGGAGTGCAGTTGGTATCTGACTGATCACGGACTGGAATTCGGAATAAAACAGCGTGGCGACATCAAACTCGCCAGCATCAAACATGGACAGGACTTTGCCTGCTATGTCGTGTGCATTGGCGAAAGCCACCTGTTTGACTTCACGAAGGTCAACCCGTTCAACAATCAGGTGATTGTATTTACGGCGCAGAACATCATAGCCCTTCTTGCCGACACACACGATCTTGACCGTCTTGCCATTGCGCACCAGACGATCTGCATGTTCGCGGGCGAGCTTGGCAATGTTGGAATTAAAACCCCCACAAAGACCGCGTTCAGCCGTGCAAACGATCAGCAGGTGGGTATCGTCCTTACCTGTTCCCGTCATCAGCCTTGGCGCTCCTGCCTGGCCTTCCATGGCCGCAGACAGGTTGGTCAACACTGCTCCCATGCGCGAAGCATAGGGCCGCGCTGCCACAGCTGCTTCCTGGGCACGACGCAGTTTTGCCGCCGCAACCATTTGCATGGCTTTGGTGATCTTCTGCGTCGCTTTGACGGAAGCGATTCTGTTTCTTAGGTCCTTGAGGCTGGCCATCGTCCCTGATTACCTTTCAGTTGTTCAATGTCCAGCGATCAGGCTGCAAATGACTTGGCGTAGGCATCAACCACAGACTTGAGCTTGGTGCCGATTTCATCGGTGACTTCCTTCTTGGTGCGAAGCGCTTCAAGCAGATCAGCGTGCTGATCACGAACCACACGCAGCAATCCGGCTTCAAAATCACCCACCTTGTTGACAGGAATGCTATCAAGATAGCCGTTCACACCAGCATAGATCACAACAACCTGCTCTTCGGTCTTCAGCGGCGAGAACTGTGGCTGCTTGAGCAATTCGGTCAAACGAGCACCACGGTTCAGCAAGCGCTGTGTGGACGCATCAAGGTCAGAACCAAACTGAGCAAATGCTGCCATTTCACGATACTGGGCAAGCTCGCCCTTGATCTTGCCGGCAACCTGCTTCATCGCCTTGATCTGGGCTGCTGAACCCACACGAGACACCGACAGACCCACGTTCACAGCAGGACGAATGCCCTGATAGAACAGATCCGTTTCGAGGAAGATCTGACCGTCCGTGATCGAGATCACGTTGGTTGGAATATAGGCCGACACGTCGTTTGCCTGGGTTTCGATGATCGGCAATGCGGTCAGCGAGCCCGAACCATTTTCCTCGTTCAGCTTGGCAGAGCGTTCCAGCAAGCGTGAGTGGAGATAGAACACGTCACCTGGATATGCTTCACGTCCTGGTGGACGACGCAGCAGCAAGGACATCTGGCGATAGGCCACAGCCTGCTTGGACAGATCGTCATAACCGATCAGTGCGTGCATGCCATTGTCGCGGAAATATTCACCCATCGTGCATCCAGCAAACGGTGCCAGGAACTGCAGAGGAGCTGGATCAGAGGCGGTTGCGGCAACGATAATGGAGTATTCAAGCGCTCCATTGTCTTCAAGAATCTTGACGAACTGGGCAACGGTTGAACGCTTTTGTCCGCAAGCCACATATACACAGTAAAGCTTGTCCTGCTCAGGTCCATTGATATGGATCGGCTTCTGGTTAAGCATGGTGTCGAGCAAAATGGCAGTCTTGCCAGTCTGACGGTCACCAATCACCAGCTCGCGCTGACCGCGACCAACCGGAATAAGTGCATCAACCGCCTTCAGGCCTGTGGCCATTGGCTCATGCACTGATTTGCGCGGAATAATGCCTGGCGCCTTGACGTCCACGCGTTGGCGCTGCTTGGCATTGATTGGACCCTTGCCATCGATCGGGTTGCCCAGCGGGTCAACCACACGGCCAAGTAGTTCCTTGCCAACCGGCACTTCAACGATGGCGCCAGTCCGCTTTACGGTGTCGCCTTCCTTGATGTCACGGTCAGAGCCGAAAATAACCACACCGACATTGTCAATTTCCAGGTTCAGGGCCATGCCCATGATACCACCTGGAAACTCGACCATTTCACCGGCCTGTACATTGTCGAGGCCATAGACACGGGCAATGCCGTCCCCGACGGACAAAACCTGTCCGATCTCGGAGACCTGGGCTTCTTTGCCAAAGTCCTTGATCTGTTTTTTGAGAATTGATGAAATCTCGGCGGCGCGGATATCCATCAGCTGACCCCTTTCATGGAAACCTTGAGGTTCTGAAGTTTGGTTCTAAGTGAATTGTCGACCATACGTGAGCCGACTTTGACGATAAGACCGCCGAGGATCGACGGGTCAATACTTGTGGTCAGCTCAACGTCCGAGCCGACCGAGGCCTTGAGTTCAGCCTTCAGCCTGGAAAGCTGGGCTGGAGAAAGTTTTTCTGCCGATACAACTTCAGCGGCGATTTCACCACGCGATGATGACACCAGCGCACGAAACGCCTTGATCATATCACCTATGGCAAACAGACGCCGGTTTTTTGCTGTCAGCTTGATGAAATTGCCAGCCACTGACTTGATGCCGGCTTGAGCAAATATAGCATCCAGAGCCGCAATCTGATCGTTGGCACCAAATACCGGGCTGCGCACCAGACGCTGCAAATCATCAGATGAGCTTAGCATGGACGCAAAGCTGTCCAGATCAGCAGACACCTGAGCAATTGAATTGCTGTCCTGCGCCAGATCAAACAACGCAGTGGCATATCGCCCCGGCATGCCTGTCGCTTTATGTTCTTGAGCAGTCACGTGGGTTTGTACTCGCTGTGGCTGTTTCGCGGGATTTCGAGTGTTACCGAGATTGGAAAAGCACCCGATTAAACTGTTTGTATTGCACAGCTGTGTCCGTGCCGTTGTTGGCATCAACCCAGCTGCGTGGTCGATCTAGCACAGGCATATGCGTGGCGCAACTGTGACGAGGTGGCGGATTGCCGCAATCAACAAAAGCATCAAATGACACAATTGCGCCTTGAAGTTGTCCTTACAACCTCTAATTGCCGCCTTGTCAGTTGTTTAATAGCACACCGTGCGGTTATGGAGCAGTGCCCCTCAAGTCGGCAATACACGCTGTTTCATGATCAAAATGAGGGATTTGAACCGAATCTGGTAGTTCCATGCATTTGAAGTGCAGGCTCTGGCAACCGGATATCTGGTCAAACACTGGAGTAAATCTAACATGTTTTCGAAAAATCTGTTCAGTGCACTTGCGCTGACTGCATCCATTTTTTTGCCGCTTGCCGGTTTTACGACTTCTTCTGCCCATGCAGATCGGGCTGAGATTGTAACACACAGAACGCAAGCACCGTCCAAACTGACAAATCTGACTAACACCTCGACCAACAAAGTTCGGGCCACCAGAATAGTATCCCGCAAAAGCGCTGCAAAAACCACAAAGGGTGGCAGCTCAGCGATCAGGTCACTTGTGTCATCTCACGCGCGGGCAGCCGGGGTTCCGGTCTCAACCGCTTTGGCAATTGTAAGTCAGGAATCAGGCTTTCGCCCCAACGTAACCGGCTCAGCCGGCGAAATCGGCCTGATGCAGTTAAAATGCCAGACAGCGCGCGGCATGGGCTACAGAGGTTCCTGCAAAGGTCTTTATAATCCATCGACCAACCTGCGTTACGGCATGATATATTTGCGCAAGGCGCTCAACCGGGGTTCCGTTGGCTATTATAATGCAGGCATTCACGCCAAACGCCTGCCAAAAGCTGCTCAAAAATATGCTGCTTCTGTTGCCAGAAAACGCAGCTGATCTGGTGTCATAATATCGGCCCCTACAAAAACGAGTAGGGGTCGACATCTATCGCCATTCTGATCGAGCCTTTCGGCTTGACCCCGTGAAGCCATTGCCTGAGATAGGACTGTATGTCCACCTCACGCGCGCACATCACCAATAATCGAAACCTGTGTCTTCCACGCACCATCGAAATGGGTGCCGGAGCTGGCCCCAATACCTGAACATCCTTTGCCTCAGGCGCTGTAGACCTCAAGCCTTGAGCAAACCACCTGGTTTCGTTCAGGTCGTTGCCAGACAAGATGATACCAGCCATGCGACCGAAAGGTGGCAACATGGCACGTTCTCGAATTTCACTTTCATGCTGCAGGAACCGGTCTCTGTCTCCAGCGGCCAGCGCCGTCATCAAGGGATGGTCTGGCATATAGGTTTGAACAAGAGCCTTGCCTGCCTTGTCGCCGCGCCCGGCACGTCCTGAAACCTGCGCCAGCATTTGCCAGGTGCGTTCACCTGCCCTGGGATCGGTGGTTTCAAGCGCCAGATCGGCATCAATCACCCCTGCCAAAGTCAAACCCGGAAAGTGATGGCCTTTGGCAACCAGCTGTGTCCCGATAATCAGATTATAATCGCCCCTGGCTATCGCTCGTAACGTATCCCCCAGCAATTGTCCACGCGACAGGTCAGACGACAGAATGGCAATCCTGGCGTCCGGAAAGCGTCTGACGGCTTCCTCGGCAAGCCTTTCCACACCAGGTCCACACGGTACCAGTGCGTTTTCACTGCTGCATGACGGGCATTTTTCAGGCACTGGTTCTTCGTGACCGCAATGGTGGCAAGCAAGCCTGCCCCGAAAACGATGCTCCACCAGCCAACTCGCACAGTCAGGGCAGGCAACGCGAAACCCGCATGTGCGGCACAAGGTCAAAGGTGCATATCCGCGCCGGTTCAGGAACAGCAGCGACTGATCACCCGCCGCCAGCGTCTGTTCCACGGCTGAAACAAGTTTTGGCGCTATCCATTCACCTGCTGACATGGTTTCAGCGCGCATGTCGAGCAAGCTGACCTTCGGCAAGGTTGCCTTGCCATATCGTGAACTGAGCTTGACGTGGGCATATCTGTTACGGCCGGCATTCCACAAGGTTTCAAGTGACGGCGTGGCAGACGCAAGGATCACCGGAAACTTGCCGAGTGAGCCATACAACACCGCCATGTCACGCGCATTATAATTGACACCTTCTGCCTGCTTGAAGGCAGGTTCATGCTCTTCATCCACCACAAACAGGCCAGGCTTTGCCCATGGCAGAAACAATGCAGAGCGCGCACCAACAACGATACGCGCCTCACCTGTTGCCACCCCACGCCAGACACGTTCGCGCTCCCTGGGTT
>JBAUGO010000597.1:0-5526 GCA_049679775.1 Anderseniella sp. | reverse complement strand
GATGTATGTCGCGGCTCAAGTTGCTGGTGCAATCATGGCAGCCTTGGTTCTCTATCTGATTGTGTCTGGTAAGTCTGACTTCACATCAACTGGTGGCTTTGCCTCAAATGGTTATGGCGAACATTCACCTGGTGGTTACTCGATGATGTCTGCCCTGATCATGGAGATTGTCATGACAGCCTTCTTCCTGATCATCATCCTGGGAGCAACCGGTCCAAAGGCACCAGCAGGTTTTGCCCCGATTGCAATCGGGCTTGGCTTGACACTGATCCACCTGATTTCCATTCCAGTGACCAATACTTCGGTGAACCCTGCCCGCTCAATCGGTGTTGCATTGTTTGCTGATGGTTGGGCACTACAGCAACTCTGGCTCTTCATCATTGCCCCGGTTGTAGGAGCAATTTTGGGTGCCATGTTGTGGAAGACATTGCTGAACGACAAATAAAACGTTCAGTCCAAATCATCATCCAGCGGCCAGATTGGTCGCTGGATATTTTTATACTCAAGCTCGCCCAGACGCATTGATGCAATACCGCCGGCATCTACCAGCAGTGTTTCACGCGAGATAGGCCCATAAGCTGCCTTGAAATGATTGCGGCTCTTGAGCCCAATGACATTGAGGCTTGATGGCTCAATACCAACACTGCGAAACACATTCAGGTCCATAACAGCTGTTGGCACAGACGAGACAATCACCTGAATACCCCCAACACGCAAAACCGCTGATGGCCCCATCGAGAACTTCACACCTTGCCACATAGGCCCTTCGCAGATGAACTCTCCATCTGTGAGTGCGATGACTTCCGCCTTGATCTTGAACGGTGGTGTCAATTCAGGCGCACCCTTTCCACCTAGGGCAAAAGGCAACACGGCCCCTACACCAGCGGCAGTGGCTCTTCTTGCGTTTTCCGGGTCACATATTGTGGCAAAGGCAGCATTCGTCAGCCCTTTCGCCACCATGGCGCGCAGCAGGTTTGGGCTATCCCCATAAGCACCACCTGCGGGATTATCGGCAAAGTCCGCAAGGACAAGTGGCCGGTCCTGATGCCTGCCTTGCCAGGCAACCTGCATGGCCTCTTCCGGTGTAGCAAACTCAAGTTGGGTTTCATGCCGACTGTCCCAAAGTGCAACCATCAGCTCGTCAGCAGCCGCCTTGCCCGCATCAGCATCAGTTGCCGATACAATCACATTCGGTCCAATATCCGGCACGTCCGACCAGGGAAACCCGATCTGGATTGACGCACATACAATTCCATCACGGCTTTCCATCTCACCAGCCAAATCCAATAGCTTGTTCATCGGCTGGCCAGGTGCAGTCTGGCCGTGATTTGCAGCGTCCATCATGGGTCGGCGCGCATGATACAATCGGGGCTTGGGCGCTCCATCAAACACACTCTGAACCAACCTTGCCATGTGCAACGCACGTTCGCGCTGATCAACATGCGGATAGGTACGATAGGACATCATCAGATCCGTCGCCTCGACCATTGCCGCAGACACATTGGCATGCATATCCAGCGTTACCGCAATCAGCATTTCCGGTCCCACCAAGGCTCTTATTTCACCCAGCAGATCACCTTCAGCATCCAGTGTCGATTGCGTCACCATGGAGCCATGCAAGACCAGCACAATTGCATCAAACGTTTCACCTGCCCTGAGCGGTCCACAAATCAACTTCTTGACCAAAGCCCAATCATCAGCCGCCATCGGACCGGACGGGCTGGCTGAGGCAGCAAGAGGAATATCCAGCGACCAGCCATAAGCCCTTGCGGCTTCCATGAAACCAGCAATCTCGGTATTGGTATCTGCAAGCACCGCCGCTGCCGCAAAGCCTTCATGCCAATACCTGGTTTCAAAATCAGATCTGGTTGTAAAAACCCTGTTGAAAGTATTGGTTTCATGCATGATTTCTGCGAGCAGCACACGCTTTGTCATGGTTTTCTACCACACGCTTCAACAAGCGCCTGCAAGTCATGCCAGCCAATGCGTCTGTCAGGTTTGTTCGCCATCACATCCGTGCCATACGCATCAGTTAGCCCACCCAGGTTTTCATAAAATCGTATCGCTGGCTTGTTGTCCTCAAACACCCAAAGACACAACTTGCTGGCGTCTTGTGCCAGAATTTCCATCACGCTGGCGCGTATCAACGCCTTGCCCAGCCCCCTGCCCTTATAGTCAGGCAAGACATGCAGATGCTCAATGGTAAAATCATATCCGACATCATCTTGATCCACATGCAGGGCAATAAATCCTGTCACCTGCTTCTCAACTACAGCCACTTTGACAGGATGATACTGACCGGTGGCCAGCGCCTGACGCCAATATAACATGCGATCATCCAGTGCATGATTGTCGAGATAATCATCCTCCAGAATGCCACGATATGTTGCTATCCAGCTGGCCGCATGTACGTGGGCAATTGCCTCTCCATGGCCTGGCTCTGCATCCACTATGTCA
The DNA here is from genome assembly GCA_049679775.1 of Anderseniella sp. Taxonomy (GTDB): domain Bacteria; phylum Pseudomonadota; class Alphaproteobacteria; order Rhizobiales; family Aestuariivirgaceae; genus Anderseniella. Next base: position 3,069 of record JBAUGO010000597.1, on the reverse strand, counting down.
ATCACTGACCATCATCCTTACAGCATCATCGGGCCTTTCGGCCCTTGGCCATGACGACATCTGGTTTCGCACCCACGTCATCTGGCGCTTTGCATAGTTTCTGGTTTGCCGCTGCGCCAATGCAATGGCCTCATCCAGACTTGTCTCTCCTGCCAGATGCGCAGCCAACGGCTGCACGCCTATTGCTTTCATGGCAGGAAGATCGTTTGCAAGCTTCATATTCAACAACGCCTTTACTTCATCCAGTGCACCGCGATCCATCATGTTTTCAAACCTGGCATCACACACACCATAAAGCTCTGCCCTGGCAGGTGTCAGCGCTACCTTGCGAACAGTAACCCCCGCCAAAACAGACGTGTCACGGGCATTTGCAAAGTAACTGGCAAGCGAAGCACCGGTCGCCTCAAACACCTCAAGCGCCCGCACAATGCGTTGGCTGTCACCGGGTTTCAAACGTGCGCCATCCTCCGGTGAAACTGCCAGCAACTCCTTGTGAAGCGCTGTCGCACCTTCACGCTTCAATCTTTCACGCCACTTGTCTCGCACCTGTTCGGGTACTGCTGGAATAGTCGACAACCCCTCTTCAAGGGCCTTGAAATAAAGCCCCGTTCCGCCCGTGACAATCGGCACTCGCGCTTGCGCACATGCTGCTTCAATCTCAAGCACAACCGCTTCCAGCCAGCTCCCAACCGACCATACATCGCTGGCTGGAACGCACCCATACAAACGATGAGGCACACGCACCTCATCCGCCCTTGAAGGTCGCGACGTCAGGACGTCAAGCTCGCGATATAATTGCATTGCATCAGCATTAATGATCACGCCATTCAATTGCTCTGCCACGGCCATTGCAACACCTGACTTGCCGCTGGCGGTCGGGCCTGCAATAAGGATGGCGCTTTTGAAGAAAGATTTATCCATGCCCTATGTCCTATCCTTGATTGCCGATCCAAAAAAGTCCCCTTTGCTTGAAAAACAGGTAAATACCGTCTGCAAGTTAGCCGATGAGCTGGGAGCTGAATTGCAGACAGGCAAATGGCTGTCTCCTGAACAGGCATGGATGGTGAAAATGGGTGCGTGTCCTGATGGTACATTGACCAATCTGCGCCACACCACATCAAGCTGGGCAGTTGACCTTAACATCGTGCCCGCTGAAAACCTGAAAAAGAAGATGCTGATTGCAGATATGGACTCAACCATGATCGAACAGGAATGTATTGATGAACTGGCCGAAGCAGCAGGTGCTGGTGATGTGGTGCGCGCCATCACCCGTAGAGCCATGAACGGTGAACTGGAGTTTGAGGATGCTTTGCGTGAACGCGTTTCAGCGCTGAAGGATTTGCCATCCGGCATTATTGAAGACGTCATTGCCACCCGCATCAGCTTTATGCCCGGCGGCCAGGCACTGATTGCAACCATGCGCCAGCAAGGTGCCTATTGTGCGTTAATCTCAGGCGGCTTCACCCACTTTACCTCTTATGTTGCGTCATCACTTGGATTTCACGAGCACCAGGCGAATGAGTTGCTGATCGAGAATGATCGCCTGACTGGCAAGGTTGGCGAACCTATTCTAGGTCGTGACGCCAAGGTTGCCGCCCTAAAGCGCATCGCGGACAAACTGAACATTGAGCCATCACTTGCACTGGCCGTTGGCGATGGAGCCAATGACGTACCCATGCTCCAGACCGCCGGTATGGGTGTTGCGCTACATGCCAAGCCTGTCGTCAAGGCCGATGTCCCGGTTCAGGTTGACCATGGCGACCTGACTGCATTGCTGTTCCTGCAAGGCATCTCACGAGACGAATTTGCAGTTCAGAACTGATCGCGATCAAGCAAACAAAAAAGGCCAGGCACGAGGCCCGGCCGCTTCTGAATTTATGTGGCTAAATAATTCTATTCCTTTGCCTTCAGGCGCAGGGCAATGAAGTGCGGGTCAAAGTTACGTTGCGCACGAAGCACCAGCATGAGGATCGAAGTATCGCCAGCCGCAACCGCTGCCTCCACCGCCTTGGCCAGTTCAGCCGGGCTTGATGCCTTCACATCACCCACCTCGGAAATCACATCGCCCGGACGCAACTGCTTGTCAGCAGCAGCCCCTTCAGCCTTGACCTCGGAAACAATCACACCCTGAACCTTCTCAGGCACCTTGAACTTGGTGCGAAGCTCATCTGTAAGCTCTTCAACTTTCAAGCCAAGCACTTCGATCTCAGAGGTTGAGGTTATCGCTTCCTGCTGCTTTTGATCTTCTGCCTGTACCAGCTTTTCTCCTGTTTCAAGTCGACCAAGCATAACCTCAATTTCAAGCGGCTTGCCCTTGCGCAAGATACCCACCTTGACTGTTGTATCCGGTGCCAACTGGCTGACAGCGCGGGACAGTTCTCGACTGTCCTTCATCTCCTTGCCATCAAGCGATACAACAACATCTCCCGATTTCAGTCCGGCTTTTTCTGCTGGGCTTGTAGCCGTTACATCAGCAACAAGAGCACCATGTGCCTTGTCAAGACCGAGGCTTTCAGCAAGATCATCAGTCACATTCTGGATGCGAACACCTAGCCAACCACGACGCGTTTCGCCAAACTTGATCAACTGGTCGATTACATTACGCGCTGTGTCACTTGGTACAGAAAACCCGATGCCAATCGATCCCCCTGTTGGTGAAATGATCGCCGTGTTCACACCAACCACATCCCCATCCATATTGAACAATGGACCGCCTGAATTACCCCGGTTGATTGACGCATCTGTCTGGATGAAATCATCATAAGGTCCGGCATTGATGTTGCGGTTCATCGCCGACACGATGCCGAGGGTCACTGTGCCACCAAGACCGAACGGATTGCCAATAGCCATGACCCAGTCACCAACCCGCAGTTTTGACGACGCGCCAAAGTTCACGAATGGCAACGGTGTATCCGATTTGACCTTCAATACCGCGATGTCGGTTTTTGCATCCTTACCGACAAGCTCTGCCTTCAACCGGCGCCCGTCATTGAATATGACCTCAATTTCGTCAGCGCCATCAATCACGTGATTGTTGGTAATCACAGTACCTTCTGCATCAATTACAAA
>JBAUGO010000596.1:0-5812 GCA_049679775.1 Anderseniella sp. | reverse complement strand
AGTTACTACAAGAAGACAGGGAAGGAGTTGCAAGATGCCGGGCTTGGAAAGATTTCATCTCCCCTGCGCAACACTCTTTATACACTTTCGATTTATGCAAAGTGGCGATTGAACGGTAAGTTTTCTATACTCCTGGGGCGGTCTGATTCCGCGCATCTGCGGGCCTACCTGGCAGATCATCCGGAATTGATACGCTAAAACTTGAGCAAGAAAGTTTACGAATGATCATATCGCACAAACACAAGTTCATTTTCCTGAAGACCCGGAAAACAGCCAGTACGAGCACAGAGTTCGCGCTCAACGAGATTTGCGGACCTGACGATATAGTCACGCCGGTAACGAGCAATGAGCCTAACAGGACAGGTCTTGGGCCACGCAATTATCACTATCGACCACCACTGCTTTCCATTGAATGGCCTAACTTGATCAGCCGATATATTCGAAACGGAAAGATGCCACTGGATTATGATCAACACATGCACGGCTGGCGAGTGAAGCGGCGTGTCGGTGCGAAAATCTGGAACAGCTACTTCAAGTTCGCTTTTGATCGTAACCCGTGGGACAGGGAAGTGTCGTGGTATTCGCATCAGTTGCCACAGGGCAGGTTTACCGGAGATTTCAAGGAGCATCTGCAACGCCTACCTACCCATAAGATTGGGAATTACGAGATATATTCCTGCAACGGAAAGGTGGCAGTGGATTTTCTCGGGCGCTATGAAAACCTCGAAGCGGACCTTGCATACGTAATGCGGCAGGTTGGCGTTCAATCCGAACTCAAACTGGGGCGTTTGAACAGCCATCGTCGAGACAGATCGAAGCCATACCAGGAATGGTATGATGAAGAGTCTCGAGAACTCATTCGCAGGACTTATCAACGAGAGATCGAGTTATTGAATTACAGCTTCTGACATCTCGCTAAAAACTCCTATGAAACCTGGTAGTGTTTCAGATATGAAAAGGGACGGCAAACCCATGAAAATGACTAATGATGCACTTGCAGATATCGTTACCATTGCAATGATCCCACGCGACACGTTTGCCATGTCAAACCAGGTGCTGGATCGTTTGGTGGAAACCACACCTCCAGGTGTCAAAGTGATTGTCGTGGACAGTGGGGCAGGGCAAGGTCCACGAGATTATATGGAAAAGGTCTGCAAGCAGAATGGCTTCGCCCTGTTTCGTTCAAGCGACATTGCGACCCCAAATCAGGCTCGAAACGCGGCAATCAAACATGTTGCAACCAAATATGTGGCTTTCGTCGACAATGATACGCTCGTTACTGAAGGTTGGTTGAAGCCGCTGGTTGAGTGTGCCGAGGAAACAGGGGCCTGGGCTGTTGGCCCCACCATTTGCGAGCGGATGCCAGAAGCAACCTGGTTACATGGATATGATGGTGAACTCGAAATTCGCCAGGCGCGGGATGGGCGCCGCTACTACCACGATTTCCACTATAATGCGCACGTCAAGTTGGACAGTGTTCGCAGTAAGTTAAAGCGGCAGGAGACTCCCATCCTCGAGTTTCATGCGAAACTGGTTGCGATGGAAGCTTTCATGGCGCTTGGCGCTTATAATGAAAGCATCGTCAACATGTACGAATATGGAGATTTTCTGCTTAAGGCACAGGCACATGGCAGGAAGATCATGCTGGAACCCGCGTCAGTTGTTACATATGTACCCCCGCGGGGTATCCCTCCGGAAGACCGGAAATTCTTCGAATTGCGCTGGTCTGAGGTCTGGACTGACCTGACATATGAAGCGATGGCAGAACAACATGGTTTGACCCTCGACCATCCAGACTGGAAACGACCTCACAACTTGGTCCGGTCTCAAAGAATGTTTGGCAAAAGCTGGCTTCGCAAGCCACGCAGGTGGCTCGGCCACAGCCGATTGCGCTGGCTGGAAAGAAAGCTGCTTGTCCCAATTGACGTCTGGATCAATCGGCTCAAATATCCTGCAAGCAAATATGGAAAGATCCAGCCTGTTGAATTCGTCCGGGTAAACTGAGCTGATGCCACATACAAAGTCCCGCGTATTGGTCCTGGACCCTGATTTCGAGCATGATGGTGGGCACAACTATGTAACCAACCAGATACTGGCCGGGCGAGTGAAGTCCGAGGTGCGGATCATGTGTCCGGTAACCTTAACTGCGTCCGTAAATATTCAGGGCGCGGAACTTTGTCGCGCGTTTCCTCGCAATTCCTATGTGCTGGAAGAGTCGCTCAGCATTCTGGAGCAGATTGCTTTAAAGCTGCGATTGCACAACCCTGTTGGGAAACTGCAAGCCGAGATGCGAGATGCCTTTGCCACTGCGATATCTGGCCAATTGGCAGATATGAACGCATCGTCGCGGGATTCTATCCTTATCCATACAGGCTCGTGCTTTCTGTTCGACGCCTTGCTCCAAGCTCTAGAGAAATGGCCATCCGATAGTTGGCCAGCACTGCATTTGCGCCAGCTCAGACCAGTTGCAGATCTCGAAAAGGCAGCCTTCATTCATCAGCGCCTACGAGAATGCCGTCGTAACACCGATGTTTACATGTATGCCGAGACTGATGCTTTTGCTGCTCAATTAGGGAAACTAGGTCATCAAACTAGCGAGATTGAGAAATTGGAAATCTCAGATCTTGGACGTTCACTTTCTCCAAGTCCGGCAATACAAAATTTTGTCGAGGTTGCAGTGCTCGGAACAGTTCGGCGAGAGAAAGGGCATGGCCGTCTTGAAGCAATTGGCCGAGCCTATCATAAACTCTCAAAGATCAAGTCACTCCCGATATTGATGTTCAATATTCACACGGGAGCCATCAAGAACGGCAGGCTCTTCAAGCGGATGGTGAAGGGTCTAGACCGGTGGAACATCAATTATTCACTGCACAAACAATCAGCAGATGTTGCAGGACACTGGCAGTGTCTTGCAGGTAGTCACATTGTTCTGATTCCCTATGAAGCTGATCGTTATACGGATCGTGGCTCAGGCGTGTGCATTGATGCTATTGCCCATGGAAGGCCTCTGATCGTATCGGGTAGGTGCACGTTGGAGGAATATCTGCGAGGTGGCAATGGTCTATCTGCTGAAAGTGAGGAAGAGTTTGCACAACGCATTGCCCAGATTGCCGAGAGTCATAAAGCGTTTGCCGAAGGCTCGTTGCAATTGGCCAGTGAGTTTCGCGCTCGTCAGAAAAACCATCCCCTTTTTGCTCGACTGGATGCAACTTTTAACAGTTCCCGTTAAGGTGTGGTGCCATTGAACGCACGTATGCATGGGTTTGTCTCTGGTATAAAAACAGCGGGGACGGAATTATTTTTTAATCCGGCAGAACAGCAGTTGCTGTTGGACTTGCCATTAGAGAATGGCGGCTTGGCCAGAAAACGAAAGGGTGGTGAGTAACAATGTTTTTCCAACGAAAAAGGGCTCCGGGAAGTCTGGGGCATCTTGACCATGCATCCCCACACAGGAAGGACTGCAAAGTTATCAAGACTCAGAACGGTGTGGAAGTGCACTTGTTCTGGAAACAGGTCGGCGCAGTATCCGGCCCGAGTTGCTCTGTTTTTGTGCTAGGACACGAACTGATGAAGTTCGATTGCTTTGGTGACACAGACGGCCACTACCATATCGCTTTGCCATCACGAGCAGGTTCAACCTGCAACAAGCTTCGGTTCGATGTCGTGACGGTTGAAGAACAGATCGATCGTACTGTTTTCGAAGTGGCAAACAATCTAGTTTTTTATTGCGAACGCTGCGTTCATCCCCCAGTGCGGAAGTTCAAGATAAACCAGTCAGCAATTGCCGGCGCAGCCCCAGATATGAAGACAGCTATGTTTGAGGCCCGAGACGCTTGGAAACGCGCAAGCGAACTACATTCTGGCCTAACCGATTGATCTGGGCTTAACTGCATTGCACCGCAAAGCCGGCTCCGGGCGGAAAGTGTGAATTCGCCGCAATTGCACAGCGGTTATGTCAATTTGTGAAAAGCGGACTTTCATCCGACGGAGATTTTTTCCGTGATGCTGCGTCGCCGCATGACCGCTCCGAGCCCATAGTTCCTGAATTGAGCATGTCGCAGATTGGATTGCATGGCGATTGTATGGCTGTTGATTTTAGCCGGAAGTGGTCACTGGGTTTTCTGGTCAAATCATCCAAAGCGGACGATGAAAACGTATGTTGGCAGACGTTCCATCCATTCGCATGTGAGAAAGGGGAGCTGCGATTGGGTTTTCTCGCCAACAATATTGTGACATCCTGTCTGCACCTCACAATCTTGGATACCAGACCATTCCGCGTAACGATTTCCATAACTCGATTACCCTGCGCCATCTGCGGATCATTGCCGCGTTGGCCGATCTGAAGTTGGTTGCGCGCGTATCAGAATCGCTGAATGTCACCCAACCGGCAGTATCGAAGCAGATTGCGGAGCTGGAGAAAATTGTTGGCGTTCCCGTTGTCACTAGGGATCGAAACAGGCTTTATCTGACCCCGATAGGAAATCGTTTGGCGGATCACGCCAAACAGGTCCTCAGTCAGATAGACAGGGCATCGTTCGACATTGACGCTATGGCCAGTGGGGTTACGGGGTCTGTGTCGATTGGTGCGGTCAGTTCAGTTGCCCCAACACTTTTGCCCAAGACAATTGAACTTTTCAAACGTGGTGCGCCACATGCAAGCGTTTCAGTCACCGAAGGGCATTTCGTCGAGCTACTGCCCATGCTCAAGAGCGGCGCTTTGGATCTTTTGATCGCACGGATATGGCAACCGCAAGAGTTAGAGGGCGTCGATCAGATGACCTTATTTTCAGAGCCCGTTATCGTTGTAGCGGGACGAGATCATCCGCTCACGATGCAGGAGAACTTGTCTTGGTCTGACACAATTCAGTTTCCATGGATTTTTCCACAAGCAAATTCAGTTGCGCGGCGCGCCGTCGATGCGCTTTTTGCTGCGAATGGTTTGGCGCCGCCCAGCAATACGATTGCTTCGGTTTCGCTGGCATTGAACCTGGAACTGTTTCGCGCAATGCCAACTTTGGGGTTCATGCCGCAACGTCTTGCGCAAGCTCACAGCATCCGGGGCGACGTTTCAGTGTTGCCACTGGATACTCGCGGTATGCTGTCCGAAGCTCATTGCTTCTGGCGCGCCGACAATATGGCGCAGAATGGAACCCCATCTCTTTTTCTCAAATGCCTTCAACAAACCATAGAAGAATTGAAAACCATTCCTTTTGGTTAAGATTCACTGCCCATACTTCATTATTGCAGGCAAATTTATTCCATTATCATAACAAGATGCAAAGCTTGGGAGGGCTGATGTGTCAATAGCGACGATTATCGCCCTAATGGGCTCACAATGAGCGGACCATCGGTGCTTTCCCTATCTGCTTGTGAGGTGCTGGCGTCCTTCAGGAGCGGACGTTTGACGCCTTCCAAGTATTTGACGACCTGTCTGGATCACATCTCCCTGATCAATCCGAAGATAAATGCCTTAACCGCAATCGATTCCGAGCGTGCGATTGTCGAGGCATCACAATCAGATTTACGCTGGAAAGCTGGAACCCCCAAGGGACCGCTCGACGGCTTGCCAGTTGGCATCAAGGATTTGCAAGATACGCAAGGCTTGTTGACCACGCACGGAAGCATTCGCGCTCGGGGCAACGTGCCCGACCGTGACCTGCCAATGGTGGCACGTCTACGCACCGCTGGCGCAATCATTCTTGCAAAAACGAACGTTCCTGAATTGGGCGCAGGTGGTAATAGCCGCAATCCGGTTTGGGGTGCGACCGGCAATCCCTTCGATCCGAATTTGATAGCAGGTGGTTCTTCAGGC
>JBAUGO010000595.1:0-3715 GCA_049679775.1 Anderseniella sp. | reverse complement strand
CGACGAAGGTGCGCACTTCCTGAAACACGTCTTCATCCGTGGCGATGCCACGGATCAACTCAACCAGTTCCATCACAGGGACCGGGTTCATGAAGTGTATGCCCATAAAGCGTTCAGGACGATCTGTCCCTGCTGCAAGGCGGGTTATTGAAATGGATGAGGTGTTTGAGCCGATCAGTGCATCCGGTTTCAGGTAGGGGCACAGGTCGGAAAAAAGCTTGCGTTTGAGGTCTTCGTCTTCAACAGCGGACTCGATCACCAGATCAACTTCACCAAACTGCTCCAGACTGGCAAATGGCTTGATAAGCTCCAGGGCCTTTTTGCGGTCGTCTTCGCTAATCTTCCCGGATTTGACCTGGCGTGCCATATTGCCATTGATTGTCGCAAGGCCTTGTTCGATTGCCTTGTCTGAGATGTCGTATAGGCCCACATTGTAACCCGACAAGGCGCAGACATGAGCTATGCCCGATCCCATTTGTCCTGCACCAATCACGCCAATTTTCTTGATTGCCATAGTATTTAAGGTCTCTTTATTTCCGGAAGTTTGTGAGCCTATATCGGTGTGTGGCCAGCGGCAAGCTGGTTTATCGCAGTGCAATAAAAAACCCGCCCTGCGGAAAACAGGACGGGTTTGTCATTGTAATGTCGATGCAGGAGGTCAGAGACCTATCTTGGTCAGTTCCGCTTCCAGTGCAGGCACTGCCTCAAAGAGATCGGCCACAAGACCATAGTCAGCGACCTGGAAAATGGGAGCTTCTTCGTCCTTGTTGATGGCAACGATGACTTTTGAGTCCTTCATACCTGCCAGGTGCTGAATGGCACCGGAAATGCCGACCGCAATATAAAGATCTGGTGCAACAACCTTGCCGGTCTGGCCAACCTGATAATCGTTGGGAACGTAGCCTGCATCCACTGCGGCACGTGATGCGCCTACGGCTGCGTTCAGCTTGTCAGCTATTTTTTCCAGCATGCCAAAATTTTCACCGTTCTGCATGCCGCGTCCGCCGGACACGATAATGCTTGCCGATGTCAGTTCGGGGCGATCTGATTTGGACAGGTTTTCACTGATATATGAGGTAAGGCCCGGATCTGCAGGCGCGTCGATTTTTTCGATAGGTGCCGAACCGCCTGTGCCGGCAGACTCAAATGAGGCCGTCAGAACTGTGACGATTTTCTTGGCGCCTGTTGCCTGAACGGTTTGAACTGCGTTACCGGCATAAATCGGGCGTTCAAATGTATCGGCAGACTTCACGGCAATAATGCCGGATACCTGCATCTCATCCAGGAGGGCAGCGACACGCGGAGCGATGTTTTTCCCTGATGTTGTGGCTGGTGCTACCATGGTGTCATGGTTGGCCATCAAGCCAGTTATCAATGTCGACATTGTTTCAGCCAGAGGGCGCTCAAACATTGCGTTGTCGCAATGCAGCACCTTTTTGATACCGGCAAGTCCGGCAGCTTCCTTGGCCGCGCTGTCAGCCTTGTGGCCTGCAACAAGCACATGAATGTCGCCACCCATCTGTGTTGCAGCAGTCAGCGCCTTGTGAGTTGCATCCTTGAGGCTTGTATTGTCGTGTTCTGCGATAAGGAGAATGGCCATGTTCAGATTACTCCTGCTTCGTTTTTCAACTTGTCAACAAGCTCTGCAACAGAGCTGACTTTCTTGCCACCCTGGCGGGCTGGCGGTTCGACAGTTGTGACAATTTTCAGTTTTGGTTTCAGATCAACGCCCATGTCTGCGGCGACTTTTTCATCCAGAGGCTTTTTCTTCGCCTTCATGATGTTGGGTAGGGACGCATAGCGGGGTTGGTTCAAACGCAGATCAGTTGTCACGATCATTGGCATCTTGACCTTGATGGTTTGAAGGCCACCGTCAATTTCACGGGTTACATTTGCGCTGTCGCCGCTCAACTCAATCTTTGAGGCGAATGTGGCTTGCGACCAGCCAGTTAGTGCTGACAGCATCTGACCGGTCTGATTGCAGTCGTCATCGATAGCCTGTTTGCCGAGAATAACCAGGCCGGGCTTTTCTTCGTCGATTACGGCCTTGAGAAGTTTTGCGACGCCAAGCGGTTCGACATATTCGTCATGCTTGATCAAAATACCGCGGTCAGCGCCCATTGCCAGAGCCGTGCGGATGGTTTCCTGCGACTGTTGCGGGCCAACCGATACAGCGATGATTTCAGTAGCCGCTCCCGCTTCCTTGAGGCGAATGGCTTCTTCAATTGCGATTTCATCAAAAGGGTTCATGGACATTTTGACATTGGCCAATTCGACACCTGAACCATCTGCCTTGACGCGTATTTTGACATTGTAGTCAACAACCCGCTTAACAGCGACGAGTACTTTCATGAACACAAATCTCTCTGGTTAATTTCTGACAAACCCTGATGGAACTTCGCCGTCATTTCCAAGCTGTCATGAATAGTTTTTCGGCGATATGCGAAGGACACTATTTGTCTGGAACACCACCCGTCAATGCTGGATTCGTCATAATAGGGCTAATTGCGACTTCTGGTCACTCTAAAACATGATCTCCATGTAAGGGTTAAATTCAAACCAGCCTTGTTCCAAGCGTTTGTCGAAAGAATGCGGCTACCAGAAAACCGGCTGCAAAACCGCCAATATGTGCCCACCAGGCTACCAAAACCTCACCACCGGCCTGATCCATATAGAGAGACAGGAACTGAAAGCCAATCCAACCAGCCAGTGCCCAGGTTGCAGACAGCCGGAAGGGTATTTTCATGAACAGCAACACCCAGACCCGCGCTTTGGGAAACAGCACCAGATAAGCGCCAAGAACGCCGGAAACTGCGCCGGAAGCACCAACAAGAGGAGCGGTGGAGTCCGGATTTGCGATCACATGCGCTGCGGCGGCAACTATGCCGCAAACAATATAAAGCAGCAGAAATCCTACATGTCCGAACGCATCTTCGACATTATCGGCAAAAACCCACATGAATGCCATATTGGCAAGCAGATGCAGCCAGCCGCCATGAATGAAAGTGTAGGTCAGCAAGGTCAATGGCTCAGGAATACTGGCCAGTGAAATCTCGTTAAATGACAGATTTCCGAGCTCAACAGGCACCAGACCCAGTGATGTCGCCAAGGCAAGCTGGCTCATGCCGAGATTGCCGTATTCCATCCACAAAAACACGAGAATGTTGATGATGATGATCGTGCCTGTGACAAACTGAAAGCGGATCATCCGCAAGGGAGTGTTGTCGTGGAGGGGGACAAACATGGTCGGTTATTTTCCCTTGTTAGCCCGTTATAGGTTCTGTGTTGCCCCGGGTTTCCACAAAATATCCCCGGATTTTCTTGCGTTCACCCATCTGCTAGCAACAAACATGAAATCAGACAGGCGGTTCAGATATGTCGAGGCTTCGAGTGAAACAGGCTCACCCGGAATTGCTGCCAGCTCGACAACATAGCGTTCAGCACGACGGCAAACAGTGCGAGCCTGATGCAGGTAGGCTGCAGCGGGATGGCCTCCGGGCAGGACGAAAGATCGCAACGGCTCAAGGTCTGCATTCAACTGATCGATCTCACGTTCAATCCGCTCGACCTGCACCTGCTTGATGCGCAATGGCTCCCAGCCCAGTTTCTCACCAGTGTCGGGTGTGCACAGATCAGCTCCCAGATCAAACATGTCATTCTGGATGCGGGCCAGCATGGCATCCAGCTCAGCCATGTCAGCATCGCCGGTGTGCAG
>JBAUGO010000594.1:0-10150 GCA_049679775.1 Anderseniella sp. | reverse complement strand
TCCTGAATATTGTGGACCGAGCGTGTTGTCACCGGAAGGTATCCGCGTGCCAGTTTGTGCGGACCTTGAGCACCAGCTTCCACGCGCTTCAGGCCGCGTGAAATGGCAAACTCAATGGCGCTGTAGTAGCAAACCTCAAAGTGAAGACAGTCATGATATTCTATGCATCCCCAGTTGCGTCCGTATAGCGCCTCGCCACCAATGAAATTGATGGCACCTGCAATCCACCGACCCTGGTTTCTGACCATGACCAGCAGAATATCCTCCGGCATTGTTTTGCCAATCAGCTTAAAAAATTCACTCGTGAGATATGGCGTGCCCCATTTGCGATCGCCCGTATCCAGATAGAACTGGAAAAAGTGATCCCAGTGCTCATTTGTGATGTCAGGTCCTGTCAAGGCGCAGATTTCAAGACCTGCTTTTATAGACGCTTCACGCTCCTTGCGGATATTCTTGCGTTTGCGTGAAGAAAGCCGCTCAAGAAATTGATCAAATGTAGAAAAATCATCGTTGTGCCAGTGAAACTGCGTGTCATTTCTTTGCAACCAGCCGAAATTGCCAAAATCCTCGTATTCATCCTCCAGCAGGAATGTCATGTGTACTGACGATGCACCAAGACGTTCAGCCAGTTGGTCTGCCGCATCAGACATGGCGGCGCGACACTGATGGACCTGGTGTTCATCAGCCACAAGTACGCGAGGACCGGAGGCGGGAGTAAAAGGCACTGAAACCTGTAGTTTCGGATAGTAGCGCCCACCAGCGCGCTGAATGGCTTCTGCCCAGCCATAGTCAAACACATACTCACCTTGTGAGTGATTTTTGAGATAGCAGGGCATCACGGCCAGTGTTTTACCATCGCCCGATTTCAGTTGCATGTGCTGACCAAGCCATCCCGTTTCAGCAACTGCAGAACCTGAAGTCTCGAGCGCCAACAGAAACGCATGACGCACAAACGGATTGTAGGCACGCCATGGCGGATTGGCACACGCGTCCCAAATGTCGGCAGGGACATCAGCAATTGAGCGGTGAACCTCAATTACATACTGATCTTTGCTTGTCTTTGTCATTGCTTAGGCAAGATAGCCTTCAAATGTGACTTGATCGCACCAGCGTAACGCTGCACGTGCTTCTTGTTCGGAACGAACCGTCCAGCAGATCATTGGCAAACGCGCCAATCTGGCCTCGCGCGCAACGTTAGATACCAGCCAGTCCTTGTCCAGAGACAGAAAATGCGGTCGCGACGCATGAGCATGGCGCATCTCGCGCAAGGACAAACGTGCAGATATTGGTAGAATGTCATAGTCTGAGTGAGTTGCTCCATCTGCAACCATCCCCCTGATGACATCTGTTGCGTTATCTGCTGCCCATGCGATGGGAACCGGATCAAACGACATTATTGCCGCTTTTCCTTTGTACCTGCGCAAGCACTCAACCACTCGCGCAGCCAGTTGTGTATCGCCTGTCCAGTTGCTCTTGATTTCAATGGTCACTCCCACCTGTCCATCAATAAGCTCCAGTAATTGTGTGAGGGTCGGAATGGTATCGCCACCCATTTTGTACGAAATGCTGGTCAGTTGATCTCTTGTGAAAGCAGATACAAGCCCAGATTTGTTTGTCACGCGGTCCAGCGTGTCGTCATGAAAGACCATGGCTTCGCCATCACTGGACAGTTGAACGTCACATTCAATTGAATAGTCATGCTTTATGGCGGCAGCAAAAGCGGGCAGGGAGTTTTCAACCCTGCCCATGTGCAAATCATGCAACCCACGATGGGCCAATGGCCTATTGGTTAACCAGTCAATGGTGTCGTTGGCAGGTCGCCACATGATAGCTGAAGTTATTCGATTTCGGCGATGGCTTCAATTTCCACAGACAGGTTTATGGGAAGCGATCCTGCTCCCACTGCTGAACGGGCATGTTTCCCCTTGTCACCAAAGACCTCGACCATAAGATCAGATGCACCATTGATGATGGCTGGTTGACCGCCAAAGCCAGCAGCACCATTGACGAAACCCACCAGCTTCACGATGCGTTTGACCCGATCAAGATCACCATCACAAGCCATCTTCAGCTGGGCAATGATATTGATTGCGCAAAGCCTGGCCGCCTGCGTTGCATCTTCTATGGAGCATTCGTCCGGCACGATACCCTTGTAAAGGAACTCTCCGTCCTTCAATGGTACCTGGCCAGCAGTGAACACGAGATTGCCTGTGCGCACAAAACCCACATAATTTGCCACCGGAGCAGCAGGTTGTGGAATTTCTATGCCGAGTTCCTTGAGCCGGTCATCAATCTTGCCCATGTGAAATGATCCTTATGATTTTCAAAGTGAATTTACTCGCTGCAATTTAGGCGGCCAGTAGCCGATTGACCACCCCAAATCAACCGCAAGCTATTGCTTGCGGTGGGATAATATTACCGGATAGAACTAAGTTTTTAAATTGAGGCATAAAACCATATGACAAGGATCGTCTTTCTGGATCGGGGAACATTTGCACCCCAGATTGAACTCGTGCGCCCGGATATTGCGCATGAATGGGTTGAGTACGACAACACTGGCCCAGATCAGATCGTTGAGCGCCTCAAAGGTGCAACCATAGCAATCACCAATAAAGTCCCTATCCGAAAGGAAAGTCTCACTCAGTTGCCCCACCTGAAAATGGTGTCTGTCGCGGCAACCGGCTATGACGTTATTGATATTCCGGCGTGTAAGGAACATGGCGTCAGTGTTTCAAATGTCCGCGGATATGCCGAGCATACAGTGCCTGAGCACACATACGCACTGATATTTGCGCTACGCCGGGCCATAGCCGCTTTTCGCCAGGACGTGATTGACGGAAAATGGCAGGCTTCTGGTCAGTTCTGCTTCCATACCCACCAGATCAAGGATTTGGCCGGCTCTACAATCGGCATTTTCGGCGAAGGAAATCTGGGGCAGTCAGTTGCCAATATTGCGCGCGCACTTGGCATGACCCCGCTTTTTGCCGCGCACAAGGGCGTGCAGGGCCTTGGTCCGCTTTATACCCCGTTTGAGGAGGTGTTACAGCGTTCTGATATCATTACGCTTCATTGCCCGCTGATGCCCGCCACGCGCAACATGATTGCGCTGCCTGAATTCAAGCAGATGAAAAGAAAGCCGTTCATCATCAATACGGCCCGAGGCGGCCTTGTTGATGAGGCTGATCTTGTTACCGCACTGGATGATGGTTTGATTGCCGGCATAGGTTTTGATGTGCTGACAAAAGAACCTCCTGCACCAGACCAGCCATTAATGAAAGTGGCTGATCGGCCGAACGTCATCATTACACCACATGTTGCCTGGGCAAGCTTTGAGGCACAAACGGAATGTTGGAGACAAACTGTTGACCACGTAAATGCCTTTTTCTCAGGGCAACCAAAGAATCTACTAACGTGAGCCGAACGGTTCCATTTTTACATCTTGATGACGGAGCAGGGCTTTGAAGTACTCAAATAGGATCTATGGTTTCATGGGTGCAGTCGTGCTGGCCACATCGTTGACCACGCACGCTTTTGCAGGCACACCACTGGCTGCCCATCGTGCGGTATATGACATTTCCTTGAAAAAGGCCGAACAGCGCAGCGGTATTTCCGGTGTCACTGGCCGCATGGTGATCGAGTTTGCTGGTAATACATGTGATGGCTGGACGGTCAATTTCCGAATGGTCAACAATTTCAATCTGGGCGGCGGTAAAAAACGCACGCTTGATAGCCGTTCAAGCATGTGGGAATCCGGTACAAACGAGCAGATGCGTTATGTCCAGAGCCAATATGTGGACAGCAACCTTCAGGAAGAAAAAGAGCTGCGCGCCAATTTGTCTAGCGACAAGAAGGGTGGCACCGGCGCAATAACCAAGCCAAACGAAGAAGCGTTTGACTTGCCTGAAAATGTGTATTTCCCGATTGATCATCAGTTGAAACTGGTCAAGGCAGCAGAGGCAGGTCAAAACCGCGATGAGACGCTGGTCTATGATGGCTCTGACGGTACTGCCCCAACTGTTGCCATCACGTTTATTGGCAATCGCCAGAAAAAACTTTATCAAAACACCGAAGAAAAATTAAAAGCTGTAAATACCCTGGAAGGTTGGCCGATCACAATTTCCTATTACAAGATCAAGGATAATGAGCAGGTAACACCTGATTACCAGATATCCATGCAGCTGTTCGAAAACGGTGTATCTGGTGACATGGTGTTGAACTATGGCGACTTCGTCCTGGATGCGAAACTGTCAAATATCGAGATGCTCGAAATGCCTGAGTGCAAGTAACTTGCACCTATTTGTCATCTCGTAAGGCACGACCTTTTTCCACAGCGTGATTTCCAAATTTTCCACGCAGTTTGTCCATAGCCAACTCAACTTTGGCTTTGGCATCGGCTCGCTGATCCAACCCGCCAAGCGTTTCGTCCTGTTCCAATGATACCAGACTGCTGATGCCCACGCCGATCAATCTGAAGGATGTCTTGCCATCGGCCTCACGCTCCAGCAGTGGACGGGCAGCATCGAAAATTCGGGTGGCCAGGCTGGTGGCATCTGACAAGGTCGTGTTGCGGGTCCTTGTCTTGAAGTTGTTTGTCTTGAGTTTCAGAGTAACGGTTATGCCTGCCATCTGCTCCTTCTTGGCGCGGTAAGATACCTTTTCAGACAGTTTCCATAACACCGTCTCCAGCTCACGAAATGAGGTGAGATCAGTGTTGAATGTGGTCTCGGCTGAAATGCTCTTGGAAGCATTGTTGGAGGACACGCTGCGAGCATCTTCTCCGCGGGACAAGTGATAGAGCCTTGCCCCCATGATCCCATAGCGACGCATCAGATCGGTTTTTTCCATGTGCTGCAACTGGCCTATCAGGCGAATGCCATCCTTGTGCAGTTTTTCCTGCATGGCAGTGCCGACACCCCAGATAAACCCAACCGGTAGATCACGCAGGAACTCGACACATTCATCCGGTCCGATCACATACATGCCCCGCGGCTTGTCCATGTCAGAGGCAAGTTTGGCGAGGTATTTGGTGTGTGACAGGCCAATGGATACCGTGATGCCAATATCACGGGCGATGTCACGCGCGAGTATACACAAGGCACGTGCGGGGCTTTTGCCGTGTAACCGCGTGGTGCCGGAAAGATCCATGAAGGCTTCATCAATGGATAAAGGTTCAACCAGGGGGGTTAGTTGTTGCATTCGTTCACGCACCTGCCGCCCTACCGCAACATATTTTGCCATGTCAGGTTTGATGACAACGGCGTTCGGACAAGCCTTCAGGGCCTTGAACATGGGCATGGCGGATTTGACCCCGTGGATGCGCGCTACATAGCAGGCTGTCGACACAACCCCGCGTGTGCCACCACCCACGATGACCGGTTTATCGGCAAGTTCCGGGCGATCACGCTTTTCCACAGCCGCATAAAATGCATCGCAATCAAGATGGGCGATAGAGAGTTCATGCAAGCGGGGGTGGCGGATCAGGCGGGGACTGTGACACTGGGGGCAGCGGGTATCGCGCTCGTGAGCGTCAGCCAGGCAATCCCTGCACAATGTCGCCATGGTTCATTCCAGTTCGTTGACAATCCGGTCCACAACGGACACGGCTTCGCCCAGATAATTGGCGGGATCAAGCAAGGCTGATATCTGTTCGGGAGTACGATGCACGTTAATGCGTGCGTCATTGTTGAGTGCGGTTTCCAGATTCACATCACCAGATGCTGTCAGGGTGATAATGTCTGCAATCACATGATGGGCATTGTTTCGTCCAAGTTCATGGGAGAGGTCCATCATCACAGCTTCAGCGCAAATCAAGCCATCGGTGGCGTATAGATTTTTGTGAATTCTGGCCTCATTCACTTCAACATACCGGATCAGTTTCACACCCTGTTCAAGCGTGGCATGGGCATAAATGAAACTTTCAGGCACGATGGCCCATTCAATGGACCATGCTGCCATGTCGCGTTCATGTTCGTGCATCATGGCTTCACTCATGGCAGCGGGTTTGGTGCTCATGAGTTTGGCAAGGGCCACGATATTTTGGGCCATCATCGGGTTGCGCTTTTGCGGCATTGTGGACGATCCACCAGTACCTGGAGCTGCCCCTTCCAGCAGTTCGCCGATTTCTGTCCTCTGCAGGTTCACGATCTCATTGCCGATCTTTCCGCAACTTGCACAAGACAGCGCCAATTGTGAAACAATCTGCGCAATCCTGTCGCGCGCGGTGTGCCAGCTTTCGTGTGGGTCAAGCAGGTTCAGCGCTTTTGCCATGCCAGCACGAACACGTGCTCCCGATTGCGGCAAGGTTGCCAAGGTACCGGCAGCACCGGCAAATTGCACGGCCAGCTGTGAGCGCACCTGTTCCAGCCTAACCTGATGGCGATGGGTTTCAGAAGCCCACAAGGCAAATTTCAATCCGAGTGTAATAGGCACTGCATGCTGGCCATGAGTGCGCCCCGCCATGGGAAGCGACCGCCATTTGCGAGCCTGCCTGATACACTCGCTCACAAGCTCACGGTGACTGGCAATAATCAGATCGAGCCCGTCACGGATTTGCAGGACCAATCCTGTGTCCATGATATCTTGCGTTGTTGCACCAAAGTGCACGTATTGCGCATGTTCACCGACCTGGGTTTCGAGGGCCTTGATAATGGGGGTCAGTGGGTGTGACGCCTTGGTTATGGAGGCGCCCAATGCATTGAGATCATAGTGCTCGACATTGCAGGCCAGAGCAATGGAGTCAGCGCTGGCATCAGGAATTATACCCAGTCGCGCCTGCTCCAGAGCCAGTACTTGTTCGGCTTTCAACCATCCGGCCAACATGGCTTTATCACAAAACACCTCCTTCATGGCTGCAGAAGAAAAAAGGTGCCCCAGTAATTGTGAGTCTTGAACATGTGAAAAGCCAGACATATCAGCAATCTACCCTTTAATCTTGAAGTTGCTCCAAAGTCGAGCGGCCCCGCGCGCTCCAGAAGCCGGACCATGACGCGCAGCTACGACCTTTATGTCAACTTCATCTGCAAAAACATAAGGGGCCATAGCTTGCGGCAATCTTTCTACCAGAAATGGAAGGTCCACAAGACCACCACCAATAACGAAGATATCAGGGTCCAGAATATTGGCAACTTGCGCCAGTCCGCGAGCACATCTGTCCAGGTGCCGGTCCAGGCATTCCAGTGCTTCAACTTCACCTGTGATGGCCGCCTTGCTGATATTCTCGGGGCTGCTGGACAATCCAGAAACATCGAAATAATCGCGAGCGAGGGCAGGGCCTGATACCCAGGTTTCCATGCAGCCATTCCTGCCACACCAGCATAACGGGCCGGGGTGCTCTGATTGTTTTGCCCAGGGTAGTGATGTGTGACCCCATTCTCCAGTAATCGAGTTGCGGCCTTGTACCAACTGGTCACTGATCACGAGTGCTCCACCACAGCCCGTGCCTAGTATCACACCAAACACGGTTTGGTTGCCATGTCCTGCACCGTCATGAGATTCTGAAAGGGCCAGGCAATTTGCATCATTGGCCATGCGAACCTGTTGGCCCAGCAACATTTCGATGTCTTTTTTGAAATAGCGGCCGTTGATCCAGGTGGAGTTGGCGTTTTGTACCTTGCCCGATACTGTGGTCAGGGAGCCAGGTATGCCGATGCCTACAGTGAAATTGTCATTGCCTGATTCAGTAGCGAGGCCTCTTACCATTTTGCAAATGGCTGTGACACCTGCCTGATAATCATCACGAGGAGTGGAGACACGCATCTGCGACACGACCACGTCGGTTGCATTCATCGCTATACCGGCAATCTTGGTGCCCCCAACATCAATGCCGATACGTATCATTTCAGGTGGCCGCTGCCTGTCATGCTGGCTTTTATTGCGTTATGGGCATCAGCCCAGTTGTCCGTACGATGGTGGATGAAATCCTCCTGTTTGACATGTCGACCGAACCGCTCATCCTGCATGAAATGGATCAGCACAGTGGAGGGCAGATGCTCGGCCGCAGATTTGAGATAGCCTACATGATCATCAATAAAAACCACTGGGGCTTGATGATTGCCTGCAATGGCTGCGATGGCAGGGCCTTTGGGGCCTGAGTTCGTGACGACAGGAAAATGCAGGCCATGGCTTGCCAGATTGACTATGCGGGCTTGCCTGAATTGCGATGGCAGATTGGTCAGCATGACAATGTCCGCAATCTCTGACAGGGAGTTCAATGACGCAACCGCGTCATCAATCGCGTGCAGTTCATGGGTGAGGTCTGCAAAAAACCCCATGATGGCAGGGCCCACCTTGTCTTCTTCCAGCGCGCGATCACTACCCTTGTACTTGATATTGCCATTCAAGGCGAAACTCGCAGGATCCAGCCAAAGACCGTTCTGATCCAGCCAACCTTCAAATCCTTTTAGAAAATGCACAACAACTTCATCGACATCGCACAGTAATAGAGGCCGTGACGTGTCAAGTTTCAAGGCTTCGATCTGGCTGCTTGATATGCTGGATTCGCTCATGCAGCACCTGTGTCAGGTTGTTTTTGTAAGGCGTGT
The DNA here is from genome assembly GCA_049679775.1 of Anderseniella sp. Lineage (GTDB taxonomy): Bacteria > Pseudomonadota > Alphaproteobacteria > Rhizobiales > Aestuariivirgaceae > Anderseniella. Next base: position 1,610 of record JBAUGO010000594.1, on the reverse strand, counting down.
AGGGCGCGCATGGGATCATCGGGCCTGATGTCGTACTCAGAACAGAATCCGAGCAAAATCGATTCGTCCTGACAGACATAATCCAGGATTCCAGCAAGGCCGTCTGCGCTATGGGCGCATTTTGTTAAGTCATTGCTATCCATACCGGTGACGGAAATAAACTTTTCAAGCTCATCTGGAGCCCCTGCGAGGTAGCCAAGTGCTTGAATTGCAACAATTTCTGCTTGTTCTTTTGTAAACATTCAATTCTAACCAATTATATCAGGTGGGCTTAAGCAAGCTGCACTATCACCCTAACGTTGCGTTGTTTTTAAGCACTGCGTAACTTTCTTAAGACACATTAGCGGTAGTAGATAGGGAGAGAAGATATTCGCAATGATTGCAGTTCTTTAACCAGAACTGTGCAAGATTGTCGAATTATCTGAGCAACAAGATTTTCAAAGGTAGGCCATCTTATGGCTCAAACATCAGAGCAGTCAGAAGTAGCTACTGCAAAAACAGTTCTTATTGTCGAAGACAATGAGCTGAACATGAAGCTGTTCAACGATCTGCTTGAAGCACATGGCTATCGGGTTTTGCAGACTCGTGAAGGTATGTCCGCTCTGGATATAGCGCGCAAGCACAAGCCTGACCTGATCCTTATGGACATACAGCTTCCTGAAGTCTCGGGCATTGAAGTGACAAAATGGCTGAAGGAAGATGACGAGCTTCGTTCAATACCAGTTGTGGCGGTTACTGCGTTCGCGATGAAGGGTGATGAACAGAAAATCCGTGAAGGTGGTTGTGAAGCCTATATTTCCAAACCAATTTCGGTTGCATCCTTCATGTCGACGATCAATGGCTTCTTTGTGGATGAGGATGCCGGATGACCGCTCGCGTACTCGTCGTCGATGACATTGTTGCGAATGTCCGACTGCTTGAAGCCAAGCTGACAACTGAGTATTTTGAAGTTGCCACCGCAATGAACGGTGCCGACGCTTTGGAGGTCATCACAACATTCAAGCCAGACATCGTTCTGCTTGATGTGATGATGCCAGGCATTGATGGCATCGAAGTGTGCAGGCGGATCAAGACCAACCCAACCACACAGCATATTCCCGTGATCATGGTAACGGCCCTGGATCAACCTGAAGACCGTGTGCGCGGTCTTGAGGCTGGTGCAGATGATTTCATCACCAAGCCCGTTAATGATGCGGCGCTGTTCAGCAGGCTGAAGTCTCTGGTGCGGTTGAAAATGTTGATAGATGAATTGCGTGAACGCGATTCAGCCGGAATTGTTTCAGATTACAACAATACCATAAATCTGAGCGAGTTGGAGAAGGGTGCTAATATCCTTGTTGTCGACAATCGCGGTGTTGTTGCAGACCGAATTGAGACGACGATAAATGGTGCGCACGACATCAAGCGTATTGTAGATCCAGGCGATGCCATCAGGGCTACGAAAGATATAGCATTCGACCTTGTGATTGTTAGCCTTGATCTGCTTGATCATGATGGACTGCGGTTGTGCTCGCAATTGCGTTCATTCGAGCAAACCAGACAGGTACCCATATTGATCGTTGTGGATCCTGAAGATGATGTCCGGTTGATGCGTGCCCTTGATATGGGTG
>JBAUGO010000593.1:0-2331 GCA_049679775.1 Anderseniella sp. | reverse complement strand
GCTATGACGAAACCACAGCCACCAAGCTGCGATCGATGAAATCCAACGATCAGGCCCTCGCTGATGCCATGGCCAAAACCCGGGTTGTGCTGGGGCAATCAGGTTTTCACCAAAAGATGACTCAATGGCACGCCGGCGCCATCGAAACATCCGCACTTGCCATGCTTGGCAATCCTCCTGACCCATTCCTGGAAAATTATCCGGGCCTTGTCAGAAATGTCCCAGAACTTGAGGCCAGCGCCAAGGGTAGAGGTATGGTGACAATCCGTCCGGAAAAAGATGGGATTGTGCGGAAGCTGCCGTTCGTCATGAAAGCACAAGGTCTTGTTCTACCAGCCTTTGGCCTTGAGTTGATCCGTGTGGCAACCGGCCAGAGTACAGTCTTGATCAAAACCGGGGACAGCGGTGTAACCTCGCTCAATCTGGCTGGTATACAAATGCCAGCAGACAGAAATGCAAAGGCCTGGATACACTTCAGACCTCACAATCAGAATATCTTTTTCTCAGCCCTGGACGTTCTGGAAAACAAGGTGCCACCAGAAACCTTCAAAGGGCGCATCGTCATTGTTGGCACATCAGCAACCGGTCTGTTCGACATCAAGGCTACTCCCGTTGACCCGGCAACACCTGGCGTTGAGGTTCATGCCCAGCTCATAAAAGCAATTTTGACCCAAAGCCTGTTGCAGCGCCCGGCCTGGGCAAGTGGCATGGAAGTCATCCTGACCATGTTGGTGGGCTTGTTGCTGATTGCCCTGTTGCCACGTCTTGGTGCCATGCTGACGCTTGGCGCAGGCGCCTTGATTGCACTGTCGGTTACAACAGCCTGTTGGTGGGCATTCTCATCGCGTGGTCTGATTTTTGATTATGCCTTTCCCTTGCTCACGTCCCTTGCAGTTACCGGTGTCATGGTATCTTTGGGTTATCTGAAGGAAGAAATTGACCGACGCCGTATTAGAACAGCTTTCGGTCAGTACCTGTCTCAGGACATGGTCAACCAACTGGCGGACAATCCCGATCAACTGACACTTGGCGGGGAAACAAAATCAATGTCCATCCTGTTTTCCGATGTCCGTGGCTTCACCACCATATCAGAGACATACAAGTCAAACCCGCAAGGCTTGACCATGCTCATCAACTCGTTATTGACCCCCCTGTCGCAAGCGGTTGTTGCCAACAAGGGTACCATCGACAAATACATGGGCGACAACATCATGGCGTTCTGGAATGCACCACTGCCTGATGAAGACCATGCCATGAACGCCTGTCTTGCCGCGCTTGACATGATCAAGCGGCTCAATCAGTTGAACGCGGAAAGACGTGCCAGAGGTGAAATTGAACTGGAAATTGGTGTGGGCATCAATTCTGGCGAGTGCGTGGTCGGCAACATGGGTTCGGATCTACGCTTCGACTACACTGTGCTTGGTGATGCGGTTAACCTGGCATCCCGACTTGAAGGGCAGACCAAATCCTACGGTGTTCTCATCATCGTTGGTGATGGCACGGCGAAACTGGTGCAAGATAAAATTGCCCTTCTGCATATAGATCGTGTTCGGGTGAAAGGTAAAATCCAGCCAGAGGAAATTTACGCGGTCATTGGGGATGAACAGGTTTTCACAAGCGAGACATTCAAACAGCTTGCCCGCCATCACACAGACCTTCTTGACGCCTATTTCGACAGGGATTGGCAGAAAGTAATTTCGCTGGCCAGAATAAGCAAAGAGCTAGCCAAGTCGTACAAAATTCAGAAATTGTACGATATCTATGAACAGCGCGCCCAGGCGTTTTCAAGAAAAGATCCACCTGCCAACTGGGCCGGTGTGAACGATACCTGGGAATATCAGGCTTCTTGAAAAATGCTAGTTCATTAAAATTTTAGCATTCTGGATAGCAGATTATTGCAACTTGCCGATCATGATGGCTCTCAACAATTTGGGAGAGATTGTTATGAACAAGTTCACTGGATTCCAGGTTATGAATCGTCTGCGTGAAATCGAAAGCGCGGAGCAGTATCTTATTGCGCGCACCCATAGGGAATTGGCTGCAAAACAGACCAAATCGTCATCAGGGGTAGATATGGGTGTCATCGCCCTGTCAGCCTATGCGCTCATATTCATGAGTTGCATGGTAATGATTGCAGGCCACACGACCATAGCCTAGACAATTGTGACAGACGCGACATTGTTGTTGTCATCATAGATGAAGTTGAAGGTGCCCGATGTAACGCCTGAGAGCGTTGCAACATCAGTGAAGTTGGAGCCAGCCACATCATTTGTATCAACGCGCACCGTGGCATTGCCACCAGACACAACCACTTCGACATATGTGTCAGGC
>JBAUGO010000592.1:0-1869 GCA_049679775.1 Anderseniella sp. | reverse complement strand
TGCATACCGCGATGCAAAAGGCGCGCTGACAGGCTTTTTCCCACAGCTCATTGACGCAATATGCGTTGACCTGAAAATCAGCTGCAGTTTTGTGACCCGTGATAGCGACCAGATGCAAGGATCATTGACGGGAAATCAGGCTGATGCAGCAGTTTATCTGTCTGATCACGATGTTCTGGATCTGGTCAAACTTGACTTTACCCGGCCTTTTTTGCGGCCTTTTGCCCGTTTTGCCACCAGAACCGCCAGCCCCATAACCGGTGTTGATATTCGCACCCTGGCAGGAAAACGCATAGGTGTGCGCGAAGGGACAAGCCACGCGGCCTATATCGAAAAATATTATGGCAGGTCGCTGATGGTGCCATTCGGGTCTTACGGCGAGCTTTACGAGGCTTTGCGCACCGCCAGTGTTGATGTCGTTTTTGACGATGCCTTTCGGCTAATGTTCTGGTTTCATGGAACAAATTCCAGTCAGTGCTGCCATTTTATCGGCAAGGGATTTGTCGATGGAAAATCATTTTCGCAAGCCTTCAGCTTCGCGGTCAGGCGCGAAGACGCCCATATCCGCAAGGTCCTCGATCATGGCCTTGACCGATTGCAGACATCAGGCGCGCTAAACCACCTGTATACGCGGTTTTTCCCGCAATCTCCCTACGAATGACACTGTTGGCTGCTAGCTTGACTGGGCCTTCATCAAGCACTCAGGACCTGGCTCCAGCATGAAACAAAAAGACGGGATGCAAGGCCCGGGGGTGGTTACCTTGCATCCCGCTATTGGTCGCAAATGCTTCCGCTATTGCTACCAATGTGCTGTTTGTTAGCCCTTGTTTTCCATTATTTTCCAGTTTTTCCACTGTGGGCTCTTTTTCTTGCCCCAATCTATAAACCCTCAGGCAGGAGCGCTGATGTGCGGTTGTGCACAAGTCACGCATTCCGGTTTTTTGAGTGCGAGAGGCGCTTGAAATAAATCCTGTTACGTCACATCATGCTGGTTGTGGATGACATAAAGGACATACCCCTGTTTGCAGGGTTGAGCGAAGCAGAGGCGCGCCGGCTTTCGGCACACTGCGTCTGGCGATCCATTGCCGAGAACGAACTCATCATTGATTATGATGACGACACCGCGCAGGTGCTGTTTGTGGTGGACGGGCGCGTGCGGATATTGCTCAGGACCGTGGCGGGCCGGGAGGTCATTCTGGATGACATGCGCGACGGGCGCTATTTCGGCGAGATGGCAGCCATAGACGGACAACCTCGCTCGGCCAATGTGACCGCGCTTGAAAAGAGCCGCATCTGCGCAATGCCCGATGCGATATTCCGCGACGCCTGCACCACGATCCCGTCTGTTGGGCTGTCTGTCATGAAAGTGCTGACGCAACGGGTCAGGACGCTGAACAAGCGGTTGAGCGAATATGCCTTCCTCACGGCCAGACAGCGATTGTGCGCTGAACTGTTGCGCCTGTCGCGACCGCGCGCAGGAAGCCAGACACAACGTATCGTGTCGCCACCACCCTTGCAGCGTGAGCTTGCCGACCGGATTTCAACCCAGCGCGAAGTCGTGACGCGCGAGCTGGCAGGCCTTGCGCGCAAGGGCATCATCGAGAAAACCCGCGGCGGGCTTGTGCTGGTGGAGCCGGACAAGCTCAACGCCCTGATTGATGAAGCCCAGAACAAGTAGCGGGTGGACGGGGGCTTTGATCTGGTCTGGGCGCGCTCCGTTCGGTTGTATTGGTGAAGGGGCCTAGCAGGGCGAATTGGAGTTGGCGGATTTGGGCTGAAGCGGCCCTTACCGGCCATTCGCTTTGCTGGAAAAAAGATCTTTTCGATTCCCCAGACCGGCCATTCGTGCAAGCCGCATCATTTTGGTGA
>JBAUGO010000591.1:0-1772 GCA_049679775.1 Anderseniella sp. | reverse complement strand
GGCACGATCTCCGGCCAGTCACCGACCGGTGGCAATCGGTCATGCACGAACCGGTCCTGCTGGATGCTCGCTTCGTTCATGCAAGAGTCCAGTCTGGCGAAACCAGCCGCCGCTTGCCATCGTGTGACAAGCTTACGTCAGGCGCGTCCAGCGCTTCACGGTCCCACAGCTGGCAAGTCACTTGCTTGTGTTGTTGGTCCAATCCTTCGCAATAGTTGGTGAACTCGCATAGCCGGATATCGCCACCATGGCCTGTTTCCAATTTCAGGAACCAATCCGGATCGGCCAACACCTGCCTGGCCGACGCCACTACATCCCCGATTCCTTCGCTCAAAACCCGTTCAGCAAGCTCGAAATTGTGGACCCCTCCTGCTGCGACCACGGGGGTCTCGAATCCTGCTGCCCTCACAGCCCAGCGGATGGCTTTTGTATCGTTGAAATTGCGTCCGAAGGGGCCAAACTCGTCTGACAGGTACTGTGGCATGCATTCATAGCCGCTGGGTCCGGTATAGGGGTATGAAGCCTGGCCGACTTTCGGCTGCTTGGCGTCGTCAAACTTGCCACCTCGCGACAGTGACAGGAAATCCATGCCTGCATTCGCAAACTCTGTAGCAAAATGGCAGACATCACCAAGCGGACTGCCACCATCAATGGCTTCGTTGGCGAGGAAGCGGCACCCCACAATAAATTCATCCGGCACGCCGGCCCGAACCGACCTGAACACCTCCAGCGGTAGTCGCACACGGTTCTGCCATGCACCACCATAGCCATCGTGGCGCGTATTGGTAGCCGACAGGAAACTCGCCATTGTGTAAGCGTGGGCATAGTGCAGTTCCACCCCGTCGAACCCAGCCCGATGCGCGCGAACGGCAGCTTCGGCAAACAGGTTAGGCAACACGTTGGGAAGCTCTGCGATGTGAGGCAGGTGTGTATCGGTGACGCGCTCACGCTGGCCCATGGTAAGCGCCTCAAACTCCAGCTTCGACAGAACGACCGCAAGTTCATCATCATTTATCGCAAGTAGCCGGGTGCGTACGTCTTCATCGGTCAAGTTTTCAAAGCCCAAGGCAACGCGGTGGGCATCGGTGATCTGGAGAAAGCGGTTGATGAACACATCGCGCTTCGGTCGGCGTCGGATCGACAGGAAGTCGATCAACTGGATGAACAGCTTCGTCGCGCCACAGCTCTCCTCATGCACTCGCTTTACCAGCTTGCTGAGGCCGTCAATGTAGCGGTCATGCCCGATGCGCAAGAGTGGCCCCGACGGTACATCACGCACACCAGTCGCCTCGACCACAATGGCTGCCGGTTTGCCGCGAGCAAAACGGCCATACCAATCAAGTACGTCCCGGGTAACCTCACCATCTTCGGTAGCCCGCCAAGGCACCATGGCCGGCACCCAGGTGCGATTGCGAAGCGCGAGACGTCCGTGGTTGAGAGGCTGGAACAACCGCGATGCTGCAAGCTCCTGCGTATTGGGCAAATGCCCCGGCGATGCATTCCATTTGATCTTCTGCGGCGGTTTCCACATGCTGCAGCTAACCTTCCCGTAGTCGGAAGCGCTGGATCTTGCCGGTTTGTGTCTTCGGCAGGGCAGCGGTGAACACGATGGAGCGCGGATACTTATAGGGAGCGATAGCCTGTTTCACATGGTCCTGCAGTTGCTTAATGCAAGCCGCATCACCCTCGATACCTTCGGCCAGCACCACATGCGCCTGCACGATCTGGCCGCGATCAATATCTGCAACACCGATAACCGCGCACTCTACAAC
>JBAUGO010000590.1:0-18410 GCA_049679775.1 Anderseniella sp. | reverse complement strand
CATTTGCTGCATCCTGTAACAAGGACAAGCCTTGTGGATCAGGGCACGCGAGATCCTCAAGCAAGGCTCCATCCAGCTGTGCGTTAGTCCTCAGACCAGGGATGCCAAATGGTTCAAACCGCCGTTTCTGGATTTGTCGCGCTGCTGCAACACGTTCAGCAATGTCTGCAGATCCTTCAGCAGGTGGTGGCAAGGCAAGATCTGATGGTTTCACGGCAGATAACTCAATTTGTATGTCAATGCGATCAAGCAATGGACCAGATATTCTGGCTTGATAATCCAAAGCACATTTGGCGCCCCGCTTGCAGACGTGACCTGGCTCGCCAGCCATGCCGCATCTGCAAGGGTTCATAGCCGCGACCAGTTGAAACCGCGCAGGATAAGTAATGTGGTGATTGGCCCGTGCGATAACTGCCTCGCCGGTTTCCATGGGTTGGCGCATGGCTTCAAGAGCACGCGGCTGAAATTCTGGCAATTCATCCAGAAACAGGATGCCATTATGAGCCAGAACCATTTCACCCGGCAACGCCTTGTGACCTCCTCCCACCAAGGCCGCCTGAGACGCAGAGTGATGAGGATTGCGATAGGGACGTACGGTTGAGACGCCGTTTTTGCGCAATTCACCAGCTATGGACGCAATGGTTGAAACTTCCAGCATTTCAGTTGGATCCATGGCAGGCAAAATTGACGGAAAGCGGGAAGCCAACATGGACTTGCCTGCCCCTGGAGGGCCAACCATCAGCATGTGGTGACCACCCGCAGCGGCAACTTCAATAGCTCGTTTGGCAGATTCCTGACCCTTTACATCCCTGAAATCAGGTAATTGTCCAACTGGTTCTGCAAGACCCGGTTTCGGTCTTGACTGAACCTGTGTCCCCTTCATGTGATTGAGGATTTCAATTATGGAACTGACTGCCAAAATATCCATCTCGTCTGATGCCCACGCAGCTTCTGAGCCGCAGGCTTTTGGGCATATCAAACCAAGACCGCGAGCATTTGCAGCCATCGCTGCCGGCAATGCACCTGAAACCGGCTCTACCGAGCCATCAAGTGACAATTCGCCCAAGACCGCATACTGGCTCACAAAATCAGCCGACAGGACCCCCATTGCAGTCATCAAGGCTATGGCAATTGGCAGGTCAAAATGACTTCCTTCCTTGGGCAGGTCAGCAGGAGCCAGATTGACAGTAATTCTCTTGGCAGGCATGGCCAGACCGATTGCAGACAAGGCTGCACGTACACGCTCCTTGCTTTCGGCTACAGCCTTGTCTCCCAGGCCGACGATTGAAAACGCCACTATGCCTGACGCCATGTGCACCTGCACATCCACGGGGACAGCTTCAATGCCCTTGAAGGCTACAGTTGCAACACGTGATACCAAGTTCCCAACCTCAGGTTTAACCTGCCTGCAAACTTACACGTCAGATCACTCCAGTCAAGAACATTAAGTGAACAACTATGTCTTGGTCTTTCGGTTCTCGATCGCATCCCAGACATTGGCCGCTATATCTGCACCGCCAAATCTTTTCACTTCGCGAATGCCGGTTGGCGATGTCACATTGATTTCGGTCATGTAGTCACCAATCACATCAATACCGACAAAAATCAGTCCGCGCTTTTTCAGGTCAGGCCCGATTGCTGCACAAATCTGGCGTTCACGATCGGTCAGATCGGTTGGCTCAGGCCTGCCTCCAACATGCATGTTGGAGCGGGTTTCACCCTTGGCCGGTACGCGATTGATTGCGCCTACAGGCTCGCCCTCTACCAATATAATACGCTTGTCACCCTTTTTGACGTCTGACAAATACTTTTGCGCAATGAATGGTTCGCGAAAGCTGGACGTAAACATTTCCATCAGGGACGCAAAATTTTCATCGCCATGCGCAAGGCGAAAGACACCCGCACCACCATTGCCGTACAATGGTTTCAGAATGATATCTCCATGTTCATCACGAAATTCAGCCAGTCTTGAAGGATCCCTTGATATCAGGGTAGGCGGCATGAAGTCTGTGTATTGAAGAACATAGAGTTTTTCAGGAGCATTGCGAACTTCAGCTGGATCATTGACCACCAGTGTTTTCGGATGCACGGCCTCAAGCATATGAGTGTAGGTGATATAATTCATGTCAAAAGGAGGATCCTGCCTCATCAGGATCACATCAAAACTGTCCAGTCGTGTAGTCCGCTTTTCAGCTTTCTTGAAATGACGCCCAACTTCATCCTGCACTTCAATGTCACTGCCAGTTGCCGACAAGACACCGTCTCGCAAGGCCATGGTATCGGCATGATACTCAAACAATGAATGGCCGCGCACCTGTGCCTCAATCATCAGGGCAAATGTCGAGTCACCTCGAATATCGATGGTTTCTATAGCGTCCATCTGAACTGCAACTGCGAGTGCCATCACTCAAATCTCCAAAGTTTGTTACTGATCGTCTTGTGAAAACGCATTTTCCAGGTGTTGGGGCCACTGGTAAGGGGTCACCAATACGATGTCAAAGCGACAATCACAATCACTGGTATCCGGATTGGAGGCAAGCCAGTGACGAGCAGCCATGATGATCCTGCGACGTTGATGCGGACTTACCGAGTTCAAGGCTTCGTCAACACTTTGGCGAGCCTTCACCTCAATAAAAGAAATCACATTGGCCTTTCGAGCCACCAAATCAATCTCTCCACCAGGTGATTTCCAGCGTTGGCTCACAATCTGGTAGCCCTTGAGGCGTAGCATCATTGCGGCCCTGGCTTCGGCAAACCTGCCAAGGCGTTCTGCTGATTGCCGCTTGGTGGAGGCAGGCGGCTTCATGATGGACCATTCTTCAATGTGATTGCCAGGTCATATATCCCAGATTTTGGCAGACCTGTCTCTCTGGCCAAAAGGTTGGCCGCCTTGCTGGCAGGATGTGTCTCAAGCAGGCGTAACAGGCGAGCTGAAATGTCTTCATCAGACACATGATTTGCTCGTGTGGGAGGCCCCACAACAATTGTTATCTCACCTTTCAGGGCCGGTCTTGTGGAGAGTTGGTCCAGAATTTCCCCAGCCGTACCTCGCAGAACTTCTTGATGAAGTTTTGTCAGTTCGCGGGCAACTGCGATCGAGCGTTCACCCATCACCTCAGCGATTGTCTTCAGGCTCGCCACAATTCGGGCAGGGCTTTCAAAAAGCAGAATCGTTGAAGGAATGGTCGACAGTTCCTTTATCTCTTTCAGCCTGGCCCCTGATTTCGAAGGCAAGAAACCAGCAAACAGGAACCTGTCGCTTGGCAAACCAGACAGCGCCAAAGCAGTCACTGGCGCAGTAGGGCCAGGTATGACATCGACAGGAATGCCCTCAGCCACGCAATCTCGCACCAGCTTATAACCAGGATCATTGACCATTGGCATGCCTGCATCAGAAACGAGTGCCAAAGTGGCACCGTTTTTCAGTAACTGGAGTATCTGCGGTCGCACACTGGCCGCGTTATGGTCATGATATGGCTTCAGGCGCGTGGTGATATCATAACGTTGCATCAACCTTGATGTAATACGGGTATCTTCACATAAAACTGCATCCGCAGCAGCCAGTACAGCAAGTGAACGCAATGAAACATCAGCCAGATTCCCAATCGGTGTTGCAACGAGATGGAGGCCTTGCGCAAGTGATGGTGCTGAAAATGGATGGCCCTGAATTGAATAGGTTCTTGTTGAGGGTTCACGTGCCATGGGATAGATCACCGGAATATTTGAATCTGGATGCAAAAATGTCTAAAGCTATTTCTAGTAACAGGTCACTTCTGGCTTGGGCATTAAAACGATGGGTTTTGCCAATCCGGTGATGGGGGACATCATGATCACTGTACTGCTGCAACGCAATACTATTGGCCGCCATCTGTCGGCATTTCTCGGTTTGCTGACGGTCCTGTTTGTGCTGTCCGCCTGCAGCACTGGCGGTGTCAATGTTGGCAACCTTTTCAAGGATGACAAGCCTGCTGCGCAACAACAACAAGCAGAGCAATCCCCACAAATACCTTCGGGACCCGTGAAAGTAGCCCTACTGCTACCTTTGTCTGCTCAAGGGGAAACAGCAAATATTGGCAAGGCCTTGAAAAATGCTGCTGAAGCAGCGCTTCTTGATGCAGGCAGCCAGAACATCCAACTGGTGACCAAGGATACACATGGCAATGCAGACGGAGCCCGTAGCGCAGCCAATGAAGCCCTGAGAGATGGGGCAACGCTCATTCTTGGTCCGTTACTGTCAGCCGAAGTTCAGGCAATCTCGCCGATTGCAAAACAGAGAAATGTGCCTGTGATTGCATTTTCTTCCGTTGCAAGCGTTGCCGGAAATGGCGTCTACGTGATGAGCTTTCTTCCCAGTGAAGAGGTTTCAAACCTCGTGCGCTATGCCGCAAAGCAAGGCATTCGAAATATAACAGCCATGGTGCCACAAAGCGCCTATGGTAGTGTTGCCGAAAGCGCACTCAATACAGCCGTTGCGAATAATGGTTCACAGGTCGTTGGGCTGGATCGATACACCCGATCGACGGCAGGCGTGACAAGCACCAGTCAGATCGTTGCTGGCAAAGTCGCCAACCCATCAAACAATATTCAAGGGCTTTTCCTGCCAGAAGGCGGCAGCATGCTTGCCAGTGCCGCACAAGGTCTTGCCAATGCAGGGGTATCATCACAATCGGTTCGGATGCTCGGCACCGGATTGTGGGATGAACCGTCGACGTCAAATATCTCCCTTGTCAATGGTGGCTGGTATGCAGGGGTCTCCCCGCAACTGATCTCCCGCTTCGATGCACGCTACAAGAAAGCCTATGGCACCCCGCCCCCTCGTATTGCCAGCCTGGCTTATGATGCTGTCAGCCTTGCTGTCATCATTTCGCAAAGCGGCATCTCCAACCAGTCCATCACCAATCCGGAAGGCTTTCGCGGCGTCAACGGATTGTTCAGGTTCCGGTCATCCGGTCTGATTGAACGCGGCCTGTCCATTCTGGAGGTAACGCCAAGCGGGCCTCGCGAGATAGCTGCAGCACCTGATCGCTTCTGATGACAGACCCCAGTTAAGCAAGAACCTTGCGAGCAATGTGTTCAATAACCGAATTCAGAACCTGACGCCCTGCTGGTGTCGCAACAATTGTCTTGTTACCAGACATGACAATCATCCCTTGATTGATCAGGTCATCAAGCTGTGACCAGTTTGCCGGTCTGTTACTCATACGCTGAAGACGATCTAGGTCAACGCCCTGCAAGGTGCGAAGACCCATCAGAAGGCATTCATGCGCAGCATCCTGATCAGCCACGACTGCATCTTCCACAATGGCGTGACTTTGCTGCTTGACCTGCATCAGCCAGGTCTCAGGGTGTTTCTCCATCGAGAGGGCACGGCGCGATCTGTCTGGGTTGATTAATCTGGAATGAGCGCCCGGTCCAATGCCTGCATATTCACCATAGGACCAGTAGAGCATATTGTGGCGACATTCATGACCAGAAATTGCGTGATTTGAAACTTCGTAAGCCGGTAGTGCTGCGGTTTGCGTCAGTTCCTGGGTAATCTCGTACATATCGGCTGCGTGATCCTCGTGAGGTATGACCAGGTGTCCTTGCTCATGCAGTTTGAAAAAAGCCGTCTCAGGCTCAATGGTCAACTGGTACAGCGACATGTGCCCGGCCTGTCTTTTAAGCGCCTCGGCAAGTTCACACCTCCAGTCATCAGGTGTCTGGCCTGGTCGTGCATAAATCAGATCAAAAGAGGTGCGAGGGAAAATACTTGCGGCCAGGTCAAATGCTGCAAGACCCTCCTGGACCGAATGCTGACGGCCCAGGTATTTCAGATCAGCCTCGTTCAATGCCTGAATGCCAACTGAGACCCTGTTGACACCAGCACTTCGATACCCCTTGAAGTTTGCTGCTTCTGCGCTGGTTGGGTTGGCTTCCAATGTAATTTCTACACTGTCACAAACTGGCCAAAGCTCGGCAATCCGATCGATGATTTGAGCAACGGATTGCGGTGGCATAAGTGACGGTGTGCCCCCACCAAAAAAAATACTGGAGACCTTGCGGTTTGGTGTTTCACGGGAAAACCACTCCAGTTCGCGAACAAGGGCGCTCGTGAAATCCGCTGTATCCACCTTTTGATGACGAACGTGCGAATTGAAATCACAATACGGGCACTTGGCCTTGCAAAATGGCCAGTGAACATAAATGCCAAAGGGTTGTTCAGTCATGAACAACAACTTTCACGATAGGGCCTTGAGCAGCTTTGCAAATGCGTGTGCCCGATGAGACATGGCATGCTTTACCGTCGGCTCCATTTCACCAAATGTCATGTCATGGCCGTCTGCCTGGAAAACCGGATCATAGCCAAAGCCCTGGTTTCCTCTAGGTGGCCATACCATCGTTCCAAAAACCTTGCCGGTAAAAACCTGAGACGGCTGAGATGGTATGGCAAGGCATAGTGAGCAGACAAAATGAGCTTTCCGGCATTCTGCAGAAATGGCGTTGCGTGAGCGCAATTCTTGCTCAACCTTTTCCAAGGCAACAGAAAAATCCTTGGCGGGACCTGCCCATCGGGCAGAATATATACCCGGTGCACCATCCAGCGCATCCACGCACAGCCCTGAATCATCAGACAATGCAGCAAGTCCAGCCACCTTGCAGGCAGCTTCAGCCTTGAGCCTTGCATTGCCTTCAAAGCTGGTCTCGGTTTCTTCCGGTTCTGGCAAATCCAGTTCACCAGCCGAGAGCACATTCAAGCCTAAAGGTGCCAGCAAGGCAGCAATTTCGCGCACTTTGCCCTTATTGTGACTGGCAACGATAAGCTTGTTTTCCGGCAGGTTGAGCTTCATCACAGGTTTACGCCACCGTGGCTTTCTGCAAGGCAACAAGCTCGGCGATACCATTGTTCGCCAAGTCCAGCAATTTCAGCAGCTCGCCTTGAGAAAACGGGGCTCCTTCAGCTGTTCCTTGCACCTCCACTATTCCGCCAGAGCCAGTCATGACGAAATTTGCATCCGTTTCAGCGTTTGAATCCTCATCATAATCAAGGTCAGCAACAGGTATGCCCTGATAAATACCACAGGAAATTGCTGCAATATGGTCAGTCAACGCCGTTGTCTCAATCATGCCTTCTGAGACCATGTGCTGCATGCAATCATGCAGGGCAACCCAGGCACCAGTGATTGAGGCCGTACGCGTGCCTCCATCTGCCTGTATTACATCACAATCCACGGTAATTTGACGCTCTCCCAACGCTTCCATGTTCACAACGGCACGTAAGGATCTCCCTATGAGACGCTGGATTTCCTGCGTTCGGCCAGATTGTTTTCCAGCCGTTGATTCACGACGCATGCGTCCTCCGGTGGAGCGGGGCAGCATACCATACTCGGCAGTAACCCACCCTTTACCACCACCACGCAACCACGGTGGCACGCGATCCTCAAGGCTGGCTGTGCACAACACATGAGTGTCGCCACACTTGATCAGGCATGATCCTTCAGCGTGTCTGGAGAATCCACGCTCCATACTGATCGTTCGCAATTGATCGGGTTTTCTGCCAGATGGGCGCATGAGAAACTTCCTGTTTTGATTTTCGACACTATATGATTGAGTATTGATGTAGCCGTGGTTTGGCAGCAGTGCAACTTCGCTGGTGTTCGTGTAGAGTTTATTTTTGAGAATTGCAGGTAAATGAAAGCCATAGATGATCGTTTAACCGAGCTTTCCGTGCTGGATAAGCGCTCGCGAGACATATTCCGAAGGCTCGTGGAAACCTTTCTTGAAACGGGAGGGCCGGTTGGCTCGCGCACTATTTCAAGGCATCTTCCAGTCGGATTGTCACCAGCCTCCATCCGAAATGTCATGTCTGACCTTGAGCAGGCAGGTTTGATCTATTCTCCTCATACAAGTGCCGGGCGCATGCCTACGCAAACAGGGTTGAGGTTTTTTGTTGATGCCTTGATGGAAGTCGGCCGGCTGACACCGGAAGAACGGGCCCAAATTGATGGGCAGATTGCTGGTCTCAACCGTGAAAAGACGACGGATGATATTTTAAGCGATGCCACAAACCTGTTATCCGGCTTGTCATCTTGTGCCGGACTGGTACTATCCACCAAGGCAAATGTAAAACTGCGCCACATCGAATTCGTCAGCATCAATCCTTGCAAAGCCCTGGTCATCATTGTCTCAGAAGATGGCAGCGTGGAGAATAGAACAGTTGAAATTCCCCGTGGCCTTCCTGCCTCAACACTGACGCAGGTCAGCAACTTCCTCAACAGTCGCTGCCAAGGCCTGTCTATCACAGAATTAAAAGGCCAGTTGGGAAGTCAACTACAACTGGTAGAAAAGGAACTCGACTCTCTGGCGACGAAGGTTATCGAAGCAGGCTTGGCTGTATGGTCAGATGATGCCGGCGATGGCAAACGGTCACTTATCGTGCGGGGACGTTCACATTTAATCGGTGAAAATGCCCATTCTGATGATATCGAGCGCATTCGCAGATTGTTTGATGATCTGGAAAACAAGAAAGACGTGATGGACCTATTGGGTCTGGCTGAAAGTGGTGAAGGTGTCAGGATTTTCATTGGCTCTGAAACCAACCTGTTTTCGCTTTCAGGATCTTCTCTTGTGGTGGCGCCCTATCGTGATTCGAAGGATAATATCATTGGTGTTCTTGGTGTCGTGGGGCCAACACGGCTGAATTATACCCGCATTGTGCCCATGGTAGACTATACAGCGCAGGCTATCGGCCGCCTCATCTCTTGATCTTTCACTCATAAAGTCCGATATGCGTGGCATCAAACATCACATCATTCTGACAATTGCGGATCAATCTTCATGACCGAGACCAAGAAACATTCTGAACAAGACATTCATGCTGAATCCAGTTTAACGGAAGAGCAGCTTGAAGCCGCCGCTGATGCGCTGCTTGAAGATGGCGCTATCATTGACGAAGAGCTGGAAATGGACCCGATGGAAGAGTTGGCAACTGAAAATGCCGACCTCAAGGACCGGTTGTTGCGCGCGCTGGCAGACACAGACAATCTCAGGAAGCGTGCAGAACGCGAGAAAGCAGAAGCAACACTTTATGCAGCGACCAACTTTGCCAAAGATCTGCTGTCTGTCAGCGACAGCATGGGTAGGGCATTGGAAATGATGACAGATGAGGCGCGCGAAAAAGCTGATGAAGCAACCCGTAACCTGATTGAAGGCATTGAGTTAACCAGGCGCGAATTGCTGAATACCTTCCAGAAACACGGCATTGCCGAAGTTGTGCCCATGGATGAAAAATTTGACCCTAACTTCCACCAGGCGATGTTTGAAGTACCTGATAGCGGCAAACCAACTGGCACCGTAGTACAGGTGGTCCAGACAGGGTTCAAAATTGGTCAGCGAATATTGCGCCCAGCACTTGTTGGTGTAGCCAAAGGCTGATTATTTTCCTCAGTTGGCACTGTTACCCGTCTGAGTGTCAGGTTCAGTCTGCCGCCCGCCTTCAACAATGTGGATGATCCAGCGATGATTCTGTCAATACCGTGAAACCTCATGCGGGCAGCACCCCCCATGACCATCACGTCGCCTGATCGTAGCTTAAATGAGCTGGTTGGATCCGTGCGATTGACCCCTCCAATACGAAAAACTGCCGTATCACCCAACGAAACTGAAACAACAGGCGCATTGAAGTCATGTTCATCCGCGTCCTGGTGAAGCCCCATGCGGGCACCTGCAGCATAAAAATTCACCAGACAGGCTTCTGGTGGATACTGATAGCAGGAAACTTTCTGCCAAAGCTCTTCAAGAATTGCTGGAATTTGGCTCCAGGGCTTACCAGTTACAGGATGAAATGGCTGATATCTGTAGCCTTGCCTGTCCGCCACCCAGCCTAACAATCCAACATTCGTCATTCGAACAGACATTGGCTTGCCTGTACGCGGCATGACGGGTGTGTACAAAGGATTGTCTGTAATATGCTTGCGCAGCACCTCTACCAGGTGATGTTGCACAGCTTCATCATAAAAGCCGTGAAAGAGCGTTAGTCCATCTATTTGCATCTAATTGCGTCACTTGTCTTGATGCTTGCCTCAACCCTACCTATATAGCGAAACGAACACTGAACGTAACACTGATCAGATCCGATGGGCTGGTTAAAGTTCAGAACGTCGAAATGTAACTGGAGTCTGTGACCGGAAACCCCGGGAACCCATGCGCCGAAATCCTCGGGTATGGCAACAGACGGCCTAATGGAGGGCATAATGGGTAAAGTTATTGGTATTGACCTTGGAACCACCAACTCTTGTGTGGCGGTCATGGAGGGCGGTAGCCCCAAAGTTGTTGAAAATGCAGAAGGCGCTCGCACAACGCCATCGATTGTTGCCTTTGATGGCGATGATCAAACACTGGTTGGCCAGCCCGCGAAACGGCAAGGCGTCACAAATCCGGAAAACACTTTTTTCGCCATCAAGCGCCTTATCGGACGCCGGTATGATGATCCTATGGTTGAGAAGGACAAGAAGCTTGTCCCTTACACAATCGTAAAAGCCGACAATGGCGATGCTTGGGTTGAGTCCAAGGGTAAAAAATATGCGCCATCGCAAATTTCTGCCATGACCCTTCAAAAAATGAAGGAAACAGCCGAACGCCATCTTGGTGAAACGGTTACCCAGGCTGTGATCACGGTCCCCGCCTATTTCAATGACAGCCAACGTCAGGCCACCAAGGATGCCGGCAAGATTGCCGGTCTTGAAGTACTGCGCATTATCAATGAGCCAACTGCAGCGGCTCTTGCCTACGGCCTCGATAAAAAGGATGCCGGCATAATTGCGGTATACGACCTTGGTGGTGGCACGTTTGACGTCTCCATTCTCGAAATCGGCGACGGTGTCTTTGAAGTAAAGTCCACCAATGGTGACACATTCCTTGGTGGTGAAGACTTTGACATGCGCATCGTCGATTATCTTGCGGATGAATTCAAAAAAGAACAGAGCATCGACCTGCGCTCGGACAAGCTGGCACTTCAGCGTCTCAAGGAAGCTGCTGAAAAGGCAAAGATCGAGCTTTCATCGTCTACCCAGACTGAAATCAATCTGCCGTTTATCACAGCGGATGCGTCTGGTCCAAAACACCTTACCTTGAAGATGACCCGCGCCAAGCTTGAATCTCTGGTTGAAGATCTCGTTCAGCGCACCGTTGACCCTTGCAGAGCGGCGCTCAAGGATGCCGGTCTCAAAGCATCGGACATTGACGAAGTTGTTCTGGTCGGCGGTATGACCCGCATGCCCAAAGTGATCGAGACAGTGAAGTCATTCTTCGGTAAAGAGCCTCACAAGGGTGTTAACCCGGATGAAGTTGTTGCTATTGGCGCCGCCATTCAGGCTGGTGTTCTGCAGGGTGAAGTCAAGGATGTTCTCCTGCTTGATGTGACGCCATTGTCTCTCGGCATCGAAACACTCGGAGGCGTATTTACTCGCCTCATTGATCGCAACACGACCATCCCTACCAAGAAGAGCCAGGTTTTCTCGACAGCTGAAGACAATCAGACTGCCGTGACGATCCGGGTGTTCCAGGGCGAACGCGAAATGGCCCAACACAACAAGATGCTGGGTAATTTCGACCTGATGGGTATTCCAACTGCACCACGTGGCGTGCCACAGATCGAGGTTACATTCGATATTGACGCCAACGGTATCGTCAATGTGTCGGCCAAGGACAAGGCAACAGGCAAAGAACAACAGATCCGCATCCAGGCATCTGGTGGCTTGTCTGATGCTGAAGTGGAAAACATGGTCAAGGATGCCGAAAGCCACGCCGAGGAAGACAAGAAACGGAAAGAATTGGTCGAGGCCAAAAACCATGCAGAAGCCCTCATTCATTCTACCCAGAAGTCTGTTTCGGAACATGGTGACAAGATTTCCGATGCAGACAAAACAGCGGTTACAGCAGCAATTGATGAACTGAAAGTAGCACTGGAAGGTGAAAATGCTGAGCAGATCACTGACAAAACCAACACTCTGGCTCAGGCTGCCATGAAACTTGGTGAAGCCATTTATCAGGCCCAGGCCGGAGAAGAAGGCGATGATGGTGATGGGGCGAATGACGGTTCACACGAAGACGACATTGTGGACGCTGATTTTGAAGAAGTCCGCGATGAAGACGACAAGAAAGCATCTTGAGTTCTTGAAGACCCGAAACACTCTGGAGCCTCTTGCCAGGCTCCAGAGTTGTTATGGATCATGATGCGACTTCACCAGATTTGTTGAGAACCATAGTTCAGACGAATTAATGCAAGCAGGCTGATTTCAACATGGCTAAGCGAGATTATTACGAAGTTCTCGGTGTCAGCAAAACTGCTGATGAAAAGGAACTGAAAAGTGGCTTTCGCAAGATGGCCAAACAATATCACCCCGATGCCAATCCGGATGACAAAACTGCCGAACAGAAATTCAAGGAAGCCGGTGAAGCCTATGAGGTTCTAAAAGACCCTCAAAAGCGCGCTGCCTATGACCGGTTTGGTCATGCTGCTTTTGAAGATGGTCGCGGAGGGCAAGGCGGGCCTGGCTTTGGTCCTGAATTTTCATCTTCCATGTCAGACATTTTTGAGGATCTGTTTGGAGAATTCATGGGCGGTGGCGGTGGGCGCCGTGGCGGTGGACGTGGCGGCAATGCAGCTGCGCGCGGATCAGACCTTCGATACGATATGGAAATCTCCCTGACTGATGCCTTTACGGGCAAGTCGGCCCAGATACGAGTGCCTTCATCCGTTGCCTGTGGAAAATGCTCAGGCACCGGTGCAAAGCCAGGTACAAGCCCGTCCACATGCGGCACCTGCAACGGACATGGAGCTGTGCGATCCTCTTCAGGCTTCTTTACAGTGGAGCGAACATGTCCCACTTGCCAGGGCAAGGGCAATGTAATCTCTGATCCGTGCGTTGAATGTTCTGGCCAGGGTCGCGTTCAGAAAGAACGCACTTTGTCCGTTAATATTCCGGCAGGTGTTGAGGATGGAACCCGTATTCGGCTCGCCAACGAAGGTGAATCCGGATTACGCGGTGGACCATCAGGAGATCTCTATATTTTCTTGTCCATCAAGCAGCACGAATTTTTTCAGCGTGATGGAGCAGACCTGTATTCACGTGTGCCTATTTCCATGACATCGGCAGCGCTGGGTGGCGAAATTGAAGTGCCCACAATCGATGGCAAAAAGGCTCGTGTCACAATCCCGGAAGGGACGCAAGGCGGCAAGCAATTCCGGCTAAAAGGTAAAGGAATGCCTGTTTTGCGATCGAACCAACATGGAGACATGTACATCCAGGTCAGCGTGGAAACACCTGTAAACCTGACGCGCAAGCAAAGAGAACTACTTCGCGAATTCGAAGATCAAGCCAAGGACAACTCTCCACAATCAGCAGGGTTCTTTTCCAAGGCACGATCATTTTGGGATAATTTTGGAGGCTGAGGAATAAAATGGCGAAAGGCTACTGGATTGCACATGTTCTGGTCAGTAACCCTGACCAATACAAGCACTATGCTGACGCAGCTCCTGAAGCGTTCAAAAAATATAATGCCCGCATTCTAGCTCGAGGCGGTCAATTCAGCCAAATGGAAGGTGGTGGAAAGCCGCGTAATGTGGTGATCGAGTTTGATACTTATCAGCAAGCCATCGACTGCTTCAACAGCCCTGAATACCAATCTGCCCGAGCCAAGCGTCTTGGCGCTGGAGAGGCAGATATTGTCATCGTTGAAGGGGTCTAGCTCTGCTCGCCAAAACGCTTTTTCAGGGCATTCAACCCGGCAGTGTAAATGCCCGTGATGATCTTGATGGCGGCTTGATCTTCGACACCATTAGCCTTGAATGAGCCTGACCAGTCAACCGTGCACTCGCTATCTCCTTGTGGGATGACTTTCAAGGTTGAAAGATATTCTGAAACCGGCAATGGGCTCTCCACAATTGAATATGTCTGGCTCATCGCGTCTTCGTCATGTGCTTCGAGCTTTTCAACCAACAAACCACCCCCAGGAATGGAGACAAGGCGAACCGTATCGTCGCCACGTGTTTCCAGTGTCGATGTGACAGCTGCCGGGTGCCATTCTGCCAGATTGCCAAAACTACCGATTGCTGCCCACAGATCAATGGCGGACGCTTTCAATTTTGCAGATTCATGAACCTTTAACATTGCAATCCTGTGTGTATGAATTTGAGCTAATACAGCCTTGCATGGTCTTGCACTAAAGTCCATTGAACACAAAGCATTGGCTAATCGCCTCATGGCTGTTATCAGTCCTGCAAATCATATCAGTTCGGGAATGGGTTTAGTGGTCATGTTAAAGGTTGTTGTAGCAGGTGCTGGCGGGCGCATGGGGCAAACACTTACCCGGTTGATCCATGCTCACAAGGATTGCGAAGTCGCAGGTGGGCTTGAACCTGTAGGTTCATCCCTGGTTGGCAAAGACCAGGGAATTGTTGCTGGTTTGGGCGAAATTGGCGTGACTATAAGTGACGATCCACTTGCGACATTGGCGAGTGCCGATGCATTAATCGACTTTACAATTCCTGCTGCGAGTGTGGCGCTGGCCGGTATTGCTGCACAGGCGCGCATTGTGCACATCATTGGAACAACCGGCTTCAGTCAAAAAGACGAGGGGGCCATACTTGCTGCGTCTAGACATGCGCGTATTGTGAAGTCAGGCAACATGAGTCTTGGCGTTAATCTTCTGGCCGAAATTGTGCGACAGGTTGCAAGATCACTTGATGAAAGTTTCGATATCGAAGTTCTTGAAATGCATCATCGCCACAAGATCGACGCCCCTTCAGGAACGGCATTGCTCCTGGGACAGGCAGCAGCGGAAGGTCGCGGTATTGAACTTGCCGGACACTCGGTACGCAGCCGTGACGGTCACACAGGCGCTCGCCCTGAAGGCGATATCGGATTTGCCACATTGAGGGGTGGCAGTGTCGTTGGTGATCACACAGTGATGTTTGCTGGCGCTTCTGAGCGTATCGAGTTGTCACACAAGGCCGAGTCACGAGATATTTTTGCCAATGGTGCAATCAAGGCGGCCTTATGGGGCCAAAATCAAAAGCCAGGGCTATACTCAATGGTGGATGTTCTGGGACTTTAGGCAACAGGTCAAATTTGTAACGGGAAAGCGAACAAGACGATGAGCGGAATACTTGTGCTGGTCAGGCATGGACAAAGCGAATGGAACCTGAAAAACCTCTTCACAGGTTGGGAAAACCCTGGGCTCACTGACAAGGGCGTTGAAGAAGCCCATACAGCCGGGCGCAATCTCAAAGCTGAAAATCTGACTTTCGACATGGCGTTTACCAGCGATCTGAGCCGTGCCCAACGCACCCTTGCAATCATTTTGTCAGAGCTGGGCCAGAGTGACCTCGCAATCAGCCGGGATCAGGCGCTGAATGAACGCGATTATGGTGATCTGACAGGCCTCAACAAGGATGAAGCACGCAAGAAATGGGGAGATGAACAGGTTCATCAATGGCGTCGGTCCTATGATATCGCTCCTCCTGGTGGAGAGAGCTTGCGCGACACGCTTGCCCGTACATTGCCGTATTACATGAAGGCCATCCAGCCTCACGTTCTGGACGGCAAGACCGTCCTCGTGGCAGCACACGGCAACTCGTTACGCGCCCTTGTCATGGCTTTGGAGGGGTTGAGTTCTGAAGAAATACTGAAGCGTGAGATAGCTACCGGAATACCCCTTATCTACAAACTGAATGCCAACAGCACAATCGCTTCTTCCAAGGTTCTGGAAGCCTAAGTCAAGTCTGAGACGTACCGGCTTCCCATCCCAGAATGGCTTTCTTTCGGGTCAATCCCCAGTGGTAACCACATAGATTGCCCGACTTGCCCAATACGCGATGGCACGGTACGACAAAGGAGATAGGGTTTTTGCCAACAGCCGTTCCAACCGCACGTACGGCTTTTGGTTTACCTATCTTTTCGGCTACGGCTGAATAGGTCGTTGCAGCTCCCATGGGAATCCGCAGCAATGTTTCCCACACTCGTACTTCAAAATCCGTACCAATCATGACGACCCGCAAAGGTTGATCAGCTTGCCACTCGTTACGGTCAAAAATGCGTTTTGCCATGGCAAAGGTTGCACCATCATCGCGAATGAATTCAGCATTGGGCCAGCGCCTTGCCATGTCTTCAAACGCGACCATCTCTCCGCCCTGGTCAGCAAATGCGAGACCTGCCAACCCATGGGGTGTTGTCAATACAACAGCAATACCAAACGGAGACTGATGCAGCCCCCATGTAATTTCCAGCCCAGCACCTTTTGCCCTGTAAATACCCGGTGGCATTCCTTCGTGGGTCACAAACAAATCATGTAACCTGCCACTGCCAGACAGACCCACTTCATACGCCGTATCCAGAACAGTTGCCGACTGCTGTAGTAGCTGGCGAGCATGATCAATGGTGAGGGCTTGCATGAATGATTTTGGTGTTAGGCCGGCCCACCTTGTAAAACTGCGTTGCACCGTATCAGCGCTGGCCCCAACGTTCCCTGCAATTTCGTCAAGCGATGGGTGATCAAGCCAGTGACCAGAAATGAATTCAATTGTTCGGCGCACGAGATCGTAATCGTTTGACTGTTCGCTGCTGTACATCCGTTCCACTCCACAGGCTATAACGCTTGTCATGGCCCCTACAATAAGCGGACACAAGACCAACAGCCACCCGTTTTACGGTAACGTCCTTCTATACCTGCCGTACTGCCAAAACCTTGCTCAACTCCTGAGCAAGTGATTTACGGTCATATGGAGCCAGAAAACTTCCTATTTCAGCAACTGCACCCTTGGAGCTTATAAATAAACGGCCTATCAATTCACGTTCATGGTCTTCTTCCAGACGAACCCTTGCCCAAGGGCGTAATAGGCTGATGGTTTGATCTGGATGATTTTCCCTGATTTTGATCACAACAATCTCTTCATCGGTGATACGAATGCTTTCATGAAGATGGGCATCCTTGTAATTCCGCTTGATGGCCCACCAGATCAAGACAACATCGAGGCCAAAAAAGCCAAACACCGGCCAGGCACCCATCATCAGAAAAGCAATACCAGCAGCAAAACTTACGATGGCGATACAAAACATGAGTATCGCAAATCCCTTTTGGGACAAGGATCGATAAGGATAAAGTTCGATAGTAATCGGGGGTGACTTCACCGGCATGTCCCAGATAAAAAGATAAACATTTTAGCAAACGAGAGCATGTTTCATGGCCCGCCGCAAGAAATTGAACGCTGTTGAAGTGGAAGAGATTTTCAGCCGGTTCTTCAGTGCTAACCCTGAGCCTGCAGGAGAGCTGCACTCTGTCAACAATTTTACTTTTCTGGTCGCTGTCGTTTTGTCAGCGCAAGCAACTGATGAAGGCGTCAACAAGGCCACAAAAAAACTATTTGAAATCGCTGACACCCCTGAAAAAATCATGGCATTAGGTGAAGATACGGTGCGCAACCATATACGGACCATCGGACTTTATCGCAACAAGGCCAAAAACGTCATTGCCCTATCTGAGGAGCTGATAAAAAAGCACAACAGTATTGTACCCGATAACCGTGACGCGCTCGAAGCCTTACCTGGTGTGGGGCGCAAAACCGCGAACGTTGTCCTGAACATTTGTTTTGGCCATCCAACCATAGCCGTTGATACACATCTGTTTCGCCTGGCAAACAGGATAGGTATCGCACCTGGAAAAAATGTTCTGGATGTAGAGCGAAAACTGCTCAAGGCAGTTCCTGAAACATATTTGCAACATGCCCATCACTGGTTGATCCTGCATGGGCGGTATATTTGCAAAGCCCGCAAGCCAGAATGCGACAGGTGCCTGATCTCGGATATTTGCCTGTTTGCAGATAAAACCATTCAACTTGCTGATGGAACGCCTTCGTCCTTTTGAATCTTCTTGAAAATGTGAACGAAATACGATGTTGAAAACAAGGGAACAAGAACACTCAAAAACGGCACAAGAGCCAACCCGGCCGGGATAAGACCTGCAGCCCATACACGTGATGCATTCGCCTTGCGCAGCTGTTTGGCATTTCGAATTGGCATATGTCGCATGGCAACCATGGTGAAGTATTCACGGCTCAGCAGATAAGCATTAGCCGTCAACATGATGAAAATACCTATCCCCAGGAAGATGGTGGGCAGAACCAATATGTTTACCAACAGGACCAACAATCCAAACTGTATTCCCAGCAACCCCGATGAAACGGCCGATGGTGGCTGACCCTTTGGTTCGAGGGGGTAGTGTCGAAGCTCCACAATGTCGGCTGCCGCATCCAGAAAGAAGCCCGCGAACAAGGCAGTCACCGGTGCCATCAAAAAGAAAAATATGACAATCAGGGCGATACTTCCAACACCTGCAATCACTTCATCCAGCCAGGGCCATGGCAAGGTCAGCAA
>JBAUGO010000589.1:0-1563 GCA_049679775.1 Anderseniella sp. | reverse complement strand
AAATGACTGAAAGTAACAGTGGTACAACATCGACAGTCTTGCTGATCAAAACCAAACTGTATCAGCCCCGTATCGTGAGCGATGCCTTGCCGCGGCCACATCTCGTGCAGCAATTACACGCAGGATTGACTTCCCCGCTTACCCTCATCTGTGCGCCTGCTGGCTATGGAAAAACGTCCCTGCTCGCGGCTTGGTTGCCACAAGTTCCTCATCCCGTTGCCTGGCTCTCGCTCGATGAAACCGATAGTGATCCGCTGATTTTCTTGCATTATGTAGTAGCCGCACTGCGGACTATTGTGCCGACAGCGGCAGCAAAGTTAGAGAGAACACTAAACTCTCCAACTGCGTTTTCAATTGAATACATCGCGCTTACCCTGATTCACGAGCTGGAAAATTTGGTACAAGAATGCGTTCTGGTTTTAGATGATTATCATCTCATTCAGGACAACTCGCCAGTACATCACATTCTGCGCATGCTCATCAAATATCAGCTTCCCCACATCCATCTGGTGATTGCAAGCCGCAACGATCCGCCATTCAGTTTGGCGCGCCTACGGAGCCAGAATCAGCTCACAGAAGTACGGACACAAGCGCTGAGTTTTGATATAGAAGAGACACGGCTTTACTTGCAGAAGTTTCTAAAAAATGACATTCCTCCTGCCGCTGTTGTGGCTACGCACAACTGGTTGGAAGGATGGCCAGCGGGTGTATGCTTGGCCGCTTTTTCTATGCAACAGCAGGGGAATTTTGAGGCTTTCGCACGCGAGCCTGTTAACAGAAGTCGCTTTGTGATGGACTATTTCGCCGATGAAGTGCTGGCCCACCTCCCTTCATTGACCCAACATTTTCTGCTGCAATCTGCTATCCTGGAGCGCTGTTCTGCCGCGCTTTGCGCCACAGTTACGGAGATGTCGCAAGAGCAGTGTCAGGCAATTCTGGCATGGTTGGTGCAACACAATCTCTTCACGGTCGTCATTGACTACGAAAGTCAGTGGTATCGTCTACATCCGCTCTTTCGAGAGCTATTAACTGTACGGCTGCGTATAGAAGCAACAGACGTGGACAGGATGACGCTGCACAAACGAGCTAGCGACTGGTTTGCCAAACATGGGTTGATAGAAGAGGCGCTGCATCATGCATTGGCCGCAGGAGAATATGGGGCGGCGGTGACGTTGATTGAGCAGCATCGACACACCTTGATGAACAGCGAACATTTCCGCACGCTTGAGCATTTAATCATTCAACTACCGAACGAGTGGGTAGAGCGTAGCCCAGCCTTGCTTCTCTCCAAAGCGTGGGTGGCGGTTGCAGAATAGCGGCACTTGTGCCTGGGATCCATCTTTTTCGCTGGTTTATATCGGTGGGAATACAGCGGGCTCACAAATGGGTGGTCAACCCGTAGCCGTGGGGCAATCCGTACCAGTCAACGGTTTCCACGATTTTCAGGTGAATTTGATTGCACCGGTACAGCCCGGTGTCTACCAAGGTATTTGGCAAATGCGCAATGCCGCCGGGACACCGTTTGGCGAACGCATCTGGGTCGGTATTCAGATTCCGGGGCCA
>JBAUGO010000588.1:0-3349 GCA_049679775.1 Anderseniella sp. | reverse complement strand
GTCTATCACCTGATGTTGCGTCCAGGCGCTGAGCGGGTTGAACGGCTTGGTGGCTTGCGTGGCATGACCGGATGGAAAGGTCCGATCCTGACGGATTCTGGTGGGTTTCAGGTCATGTCACTTGCGCAATTACGCAAGCTCGATGAGAATGGTGTGATGTTCCAGTCGCATATTGACGGTACGCATCATAATTTGACACCTGAACGATCGATGGAAATCCAGCGCTTACTTGGATCAACTATCCAGATGCAGTTGGACGAATGCGTCGCATATCCCCATACACGCAAGGAT
Source organism: Anderseniella sp. (assembly GCA_049679775.1). Lineage (GTDB taxonomy): Bacteria > Pseudomonadota > Alphaproteobacteria > Rhizobiales > Aestuariivirgaceae > Anderseniella. The sequence continues at coordinate 3,058 of JBAUGO010000588.1, read as the reverse complement.
GCAGAACGTGCCATGGAATTGTCGTTGCGCTGGGCGCGCCGGTCGCGGGAAGCGTTTGGCGTACAACCGGGCAGGGGGTGTTTTGGAATTGTGCAAGGTGGCACAGATACCGAGTTACGAGAACGTTCCGCCCGCGGATTGATTGATGTCGGCTTCGACGGATATGCAATTGGTGGCCTTGCAGTGGGTGAAGGTCATGACCTCATGTTATCTACCCTTGGTGCCACCGAGCCACATTTGCCAACTGACAAGCCGCGTTATTTGATGGGCGTGGGTACGCCGCTTGATTTGCTGGAAAGTGTTGCCTTGGGTGTTGATATGTTCGACTGCGTGATGCCGACACGCTCTGGTCGGCATGGGCAGGCCTTCACATCACAGGGTAAAATGAACCTGAAGAACGCAAGGTATATTGATGATCAACGCCCTCTGGATGAAACAATCAATCATCCTGCCTTGCAAAACTATTCACGGGCTTATTTGAACCATCTCGTGCGATCAGGTGAAATTCTGGGCATGATGATCCTGTCATGGGCCAATATTGCCTATTATCAGCACCTCATGCAGGGCATGCGGGACGCTATAGAAAATGGCACTTTTGAACAGTTTCGCCGTGAAACCAAAGCACGTTGGGAAATTGGCCTAACGTAGCTCTTGTTGACGCCATGCTGCACACATGCGACATGATGCGTGCAGTAGATGGCGTAGGAGATCAAAATCTATGAAAATGACGGGTGAAGAGATAATCGCAGCCCCACGTCAACTTGTATGGGATGCTTTGAACGATCCAGACGTTCTGAAAAAGTGCATTGCAGGTTGTGAAGAGATAAAGAAGAAATCTGATACGGAATTCGATGCGCGCGTTATTGCCAAGGTCGGTCCCGTAAAGGCTGCGTTCACTGGCAACGTAAAGTTGTCGAAATTGAACCCACCGCGTAGCTATGTGATATCAGGCGAAGGCAAGGGGGGTATGGCAGGATTTGCCAAGGGTGGTGCAACCGTCCGGTTGAGTGATACTGGTGATCACGCAACGAAACTGGCCTATGATGTGGACGCGCAAGTAGGAGGCAAACTTGCGCAGATTGGATCAAGGCTGATCGATTCAACGGCCAGGAAAATGGCCGCAGATTTTTTTAACAAGTTCAACAAGACAGTAAGCCAAATGGCAGAGGGTGATGATATGGCTAAGAAACCGGCAGCGAAGAAAGCAGCGACAAAGAAACCAGCAACTAAAAAGGCAACAGTAGCGAATAAAGCTGCGACCAAGACTGCCAGCAAATCGACAGCTACCGTAAAGAAGGCTGCTACCAAAACAGCCAGCAAGGCTTCAACTGCTACCAAGACTGCAACCAAGAAGGCAACCAAGTCTGCCAGCAAAGCAACCGCTACCGTAAAGAAGGCTGCAACCAAAACAGCCAGCAAGGCTTCAACTGCAACCAAGACTGCTGTCAAAAAGGCAACCAAGTCTGCCAGCAAAGCAGTTTTTTCTGCTCAAAAAGCCTCAAGCAAAGTCGCATCCAAGGCTTCTGACACGGTAAGCAAGGTGTCATCATCTGCGTCTGATATGGCCAGCAAGGCAAGTGCTCAGGCTCAGTCCACAGCCAGTTCAGCGGCTTCAAACGTCAGTGCGATGGCGACCAAGGCAACGAATACGGCGAGCAACAATATGCCGCCTGAAGTAAAGTCCATGTCGGGAATGTGGATGTGGGTCATGCTCGCAGCAGCAGCTGGTTTGGTTATTCTTTGGGCGACCGGTAAATAATTATTATTATCTGCTGTTTTGTTACCCAATCTTAACCATGATTTAGTTTTATTCGACTGGCGGGATTTCAGCTTTCAAGTTTGAGATCCTGCCAGAAGAATTTCTAAAGTCAGGTAGTTTGTAACATGTCCAAAAGCGGCGAACACGATAGTCAAAATATCTATGCTGCTTTCAAGAAGGGCAGAATGGCCCTTGTGTCGACAGGGGTGTTTAGTTTTATCATAAACCTGCTGATGTTGACCGGACCTTTGTTCATGCTTCAAGTGTATGATCGGGTGTTGAACAGCGGCAGTGTTTCGACGCTTACTGCGTTGGTTATTCTGGCGACCTTGCTTTATGCGCTTTATGGATTCCTCGAATTTGTGCGCAGCCGCGTCATGGTGCAAGTTGGCAGAATGCTCGATGAAGGTTTGCGGTCTCGTGCCTTTGAGATCATGAACTTTCATGCAACCAAAGGTAATCCACAGGTTCGCAATACCCCGATTGTTGATCTTTTGACTGTTCGCCAGTTTATCTCCAGTCCTGGACCGTTTGCATTTTTCGATATGCCGTGGGCGCCAGTTTATCTCCTCGTGATTTATCTCATGCACCCGGTGTTGGGCATAGCGTCAACGGTAGCGGTGGTGATTCTGGCCGTGCTGGCGATTATTAACAACCAGATAATGAAAGAGCCATCAGCAGAAGCGCAAAAGATTACGGCTCAGGCGCAAGTGGTATCCGATGAAAGCCTGCGCAATGCGGAAATAGCCAACGTGCTTGGCATGAGTGATGTCTTGCGCAAGCGTTGGGAAGACTTGCAATCCCTGGCGCTTGATGCACAAACCAGCGCTTCCAATCGGGGTGGGTTGATATCCAACATTTCCAAGACGCTGCGGCTTATGTTTCAGTCGGGCATGCTTGCCCTTGGTGCCTTGCTCGCTGTCCAACAGGAAATTTCTCCCGGTACCATGATTGCTGCGTCCATCATCATGGCGCGCTCGCTTGCACCAGTTGAGCAGGCCGTAGCTCATTGGCAACCTTATCTCGGCTTTCGCCGTGCGTGGTCACGTTTATCAGACCTGATGCGGCAGACCCCACCTGCGGCTGAACCAATGCCATTGCCAGCCCCGCAAGGAAGGCTGGAAGTTGAGGGTTTGAGCGCTTTCGTGCCCGATAATGACAAGCCGCTCGTCTTTAATATTTCATTTGCTATTGAAGCTGGTGCTGGCCTCGGCATTATCGGCCCAACTGGTGCTGGTAAATCTACACTGGCGCGCGCAATCGTTGGTTCGTGGCCTCGCATAAGAGGTAAAGTCAGGC
>JBAUGO010000587.1:0-6935 GCA_049679775.1 Anderseniella sp. | reverse complement strand
CACACTCACTGACAGAAAAGAGGTCCGGCTCCAATTTCGCCACGGGGGGCTGGGGGGCTGAGATATCCGAAACGATTCAGAGCCGGACCTTGAGGCAACGTCAATAGAGTGACCTTGCATGTAGACTATAGTTTGATGTCATTGTGGCGCAAAAGGGGCAGTTCACTTTTTCATACACATGTGGATTGGCTATCAGCTCAGCTTGCACACTTGACTGTTTTTCAAATCATATAAAAGATATCAGACAGTCGGATCACGGGTGGGAGGATGCATGACTGATGACCAGCAGATCATAGCACTGGGTGCAATAAGGCCTGCTCAGCCAGTTGAAGATCAGGCCCGGCATTCCCCATCCCAGGCACCCAACCAGCACCCTCCAGCTCAGGTGACCTTCGATCGCCATGAGCTTGCAACCATCCTCAATCTGTACGGTACCAAGGTCGCCGCAGGTGAATGGCGCGATTATGCCATGGATTTCAACAAGGACCGTGCTGTCTTTGCCGTGTTCAGGCGAACATCAGAACAACCCCTATACCGCATTGAAAAAGCCCCCAGGCTTGCACGCAAGCAAGGGGCTTATACTGTCACGGCATCTGGTGGGCTGATCCTGCGCCGCGGCCATGATCTGGGCCAGGTGCTGAAAGTTCTGCTGAAAAAGCCAAAGCTCGTCAGCGCATGAAAAACCCTGCAGAAGGCTTGCTCCTGCAGGGTTTGATATTTCACGTTTAACCTGATTGGTTATTCAGAGCGCATGATGCCCAGAATGTTCAGGATGTGGATGAACAGCGTCACGAAGCTGCCATACAGCATGAAGGCGCCGAAGATCGACTTGCCGCGAGCGGTGACTGTGCCATCACCTTCGACATACATTTCCTTAATCATCTGTGTTTCGTAGGCTGTTATGCCAGCAAACAGCAACACTGTGACAATGGACAGAAGCAGGCTGAACATCGTCGAGCCGACCAGCAGGGCATTGACGACCATGGCGATCACGATGCCAATCGTGGCGATCATGAAGAACGTGCCAAGGCCGGATAGGCTCTTCTTGGTGATATAGCCAAACAGGCTGGTTGCACCAAACGTGGCAGCCGCAATTGCGAAGGCACGAACCACCATACCAGGATCAACGCCCATATAGTGCGAAATCATGGGAGAGATCGCAAAGCCCCAAAGAGCGCAATAACCCCAAAATGCACCATGCGCAGCTACTGCGCTGTTGGAGAACATCATCCGTGGGGCAAGGAAGCCCATGCCCAGGATACCGATGAAGAACACCCACTTGAGTGACATGGCAAGGCTCAGCAAAGCCGCGTTGGATGCAACGAACAATGTGATGATGGCAGTCGCTGCCACACCCAGAGCCATGTAATTGTACACGCCCAGCATGTATGAGCGCAGACCCTCATCAATCTCTTGCGCCCGCGTACCGGCAGGTGCCTGTGATTGGTATTTGAATTCAGCCATTTTCAACTCCCTCGGAGAATGGATTTATACATTGCCTAATATGGCGATAGTCATTGATCTTGACAAGTATTGTCAGGATTAAGTTTTAGTCACATGTCCTGATCACCCTCAAGCAGCACATTTATCCATGAAACGTGCCAGTTTGATGTCCAGTTCACTCACACCATCCACATCATGGGTGGTCAATGTCACGTTGACTGTCTTGTAGACATTGGACCATTCGGGATGATGGTCAAGTTTTTCCGCCTGCATCGCAACCCGGCTCATCCACCCGAATGCTTCATTGAAGTTCCTGAAAACAAACTGTTTTGTGATGGCATTACGCCCCTCAACCTCATGCCAGCCTTCCAGATCTTTCAACGCTCCTGCCCTTGCCGGGCCTTGCAGTTTTTCTGCCATTGCTCATGATCCTTGTGAATTCACCCAGCCATTGGTCACCACATATAACACAGATGACATATGGGCTATAGATGCTGGCCCTGGTCTGGCGCATCAACTGGCCGCGCGAGAGAGATCATAAACATGTTCACGCCCATATGGCCCACCGCCATAGCCTTCACGCGCCGAAAACAGCACAAACTGCTCAACGTCAAATTCGCGTGAGCGGTAAAGATTGCGTGCACTGGCGAATCTCTGCACTTGCTCCGGTTGAGAATAATTCAACCGCGCCAGCGTAACATGGGGAATGAACTTTCGGGTCTCGGGCGCCATGCCCAGGGATTTGCATATGCGTTCATGCATCGCCTGCAATCGTCTCAAGTCTGCACTCTCGGCAACCTTGACATAAAGCGAATGCGGACGCTTGGTGCCAAACACACCCATTCCAGCCAGTGACAGCCTGAACGCCGGCATTGTAACAATCCGGCCAAGCTCACCCATCAGCTCACAGGCAGCACGTTCCGGCATGTCTCCGGCAAACCGTAAAGTAATGTGATAGTTGTCCGGTGAAATCCAGCGAGCACCTTCGATGCCGCCGCGCATGAGTGACAGGTCCAGCGCCACATCAAGCGGCAGTTCCAGTCCAGTGAACAGTCGAGGCATGGTGTTTTCCCCTCTGTGCTAACCGAGCGAATCAATCCTGATCCATCTACAAATTCAAACCTGTTAGATGTCAGTTTCAAGTCAATTTTCCAGCGACCGCAGAAGCTGCGCCACCACCGGGCCAAGCTGGCGAACAATCACCATCGTGCCTTCACTATTGGGATGGATGCCATCCGCCTGGTTAAGCTCGGGAATAGCTGCAACACCTTCAAGAAAAAACGGATATAGCGGCACATCATGCTTTTCTGCCAACTCGCGATAGATCGCATTGAAGGCTTTCTCATAGTCCGCACCCATGTTCGGTGGCGCCAGCATGCCTGCCAGCAACACATTTATTTTGCGCTCCTTGAGGCGCACAATCATGGCCTCCAGATTGGCCCGGGTCTCCACAGGTGATATGCCGCGCAAAGCATCATTTGCACCCAGCTCGAGAATAACAAGGCTCGTAGTATCCGGCACAGACCAGTCAAGTCGGGCAAGTCCTGCCTTTGTTGTGTCACCGGAGACCCCGGCATTGACGACCTTAACCTTGAGCTTTTCCTGGTCTTGAAGCATTTCCTGCAATCTGGTCGTAAAGGCTTCATCAGACGGCAGGCCATAGCCTGCGGTCAGGCTGTCACCAAAAGCCACAATTGTCGCGTTGTCCGCAGCAATCAAACGTGATGATGCCCCGCCACAAACGGCCATGAAGACGGCACTTGACCCCAGCATGAGAGTGTACCTTCGCGAAAGTGATTGCATATTACGCCGGATTTCCTTGCAAGTTTACGTCCAGAGCTTATGTGCTTGTGACAACAAATAGAAAGCCAACCGCCTCAGTGCAAGACGTGGTCTGGTTTGACTGTTAAAACGTAAAGGCCAATATGGACGCCATCGTACAAAAACACCCGAAAACCATTACCGCTACAAAAGCAGTCAAACTGGAAAACCTGGAGGTCACACTGGCTTCACGCGCGGGCCCGGTTGAAATCCTCAAGGGCATCAACCTTTCCATTGATCACGGCCAGTCAGTTTCGATTGTTGGCCCGTCCGGCTCTGGCAAGACGACGCTGTTGATGGTGATAGCTGGCCTGGAAGCCGCCACGTCCGGCAACGTTGATGTTTCCGGTCACAAATTACCGGGCATGAGCGAGGACCAGCTTGCCGTCTTTCGCCGCGACGAGATCGGGATTGTATTCCAGTCATTTCATTTGATCCCGGCCATGACTGCGCTGGAAAATGTTGCCGTACCACTGGAATTGCGCGGCAGCACCAATGCCTTCGAGCTTGCCCGCGAGCAGTTGGCCCGCGTTGGGCTTGAGCACAGGTTGACCCATTACCCCGGCCAACTGTCGGGTGGTGAACAACAACGAGTCGCCATTGCCCGTGCGCTGGCTGCTGGTGCCAGGATCATTCTGGCCGATGAGCCAACCGGCAATCTTGATCAGGAAACCGGTCACACAATCATGGACCTGTTGTTTGATCTGCAAAAAAACAGCCAGACCACTCTTATCCTTGTCACCCATGACGAAAAACTGGCAAAGCGGTGCAGCCGCATAGTGGAAATACGTGACGGGTTGATCCATTCAGATAAAGGCTCACGCGGCAAATGATGGCCACGCTCGCGATCTCATTTCGGTTTGCTCTGCGCGAACTGCGCTCTGGCCTGCAAGGCTTCCGTATCTTTCTGGCTTGCCTCATTTTGGGCGTCAGTGCGATTGCCATAGTTGGTGCGCTATCAGCCGCTCTTAATCGGGGCATCGCCAATGAAGGCCGTTCCCTCATGGGGGGCGATGTTGAATTTTCCACCCAACACGATGCTCCCACCAGTGAACAACAAAGCTTCATTTCGCGTGCGGGCAAACCCAGCAAGGTCGCAACGCTCCGCGCCATGGCAGCCGTCCCCGGCAACACCTCAACTCTTGTCGAGATGAAAGTTGTTGATGATGCCTATCCCCTTTACGGACAGATTATCCTTTCCCCTGACATCCCTCTTTCACAAGCCTTGAGTACTGACGCAGACGGGAAAACCGGCACAGTTGTTGAGGACGCTTTGCTTGCAAGGCTTAACCTGAATGTTGGAGACACCGTACGTGTCGGAAACGCCGATCTGTTGATAAAGGCTGCGATTGTACGCGAACCAGACCGCATTTCAGATGGTTTTGTACTTGGGCCCCGCCTGATGATTTCGGACAAGTCACTGGCAGCGACCGGTCTGCAACGACCTGGTAGCCTGATCAACTGGCGATACCGCATTGCCGTTCCCGGACGTGCCAGCGACGCCCAGGTTGCCACCATTATATCCGATGCAGAACCAGTTCTGCAGGACAAGGGCTGGAGGGTGCGCTCACGCGAAAACGCGGCCCCTGGTGTCAGACGTTTTATCGACCGGCTGACTTTCTTTCTGTCGCTGGTGGGCCTGACCACACTGATCGTGGGTGGTGTCGGCGTGGCCAATGCGGTCAAGTCATTTCTGGAACGACGCATGAAAAACATCGCAACCTTGAAATGCCTCGGTGCATCCGCAAACATTGTTTTCTGGACCTATTTCATCGAAGTGCTGATCGTTGCGACCATCGGCATATTTGCAGGCGTACTGGCAGGATTGGCAACGCCACCGCTCGCAGGTGCGCTTTTGTCCGGTCTGTTGCCTATTCCGGTCTCGGTGAGCATTGAGCCGTGGCCGGTTATACGTGCAGCCATGTTCGGCTATCTCATCGTATTGGCATTTTCGATCTGGCCATTGGCACGCGCGGGTCTCATACCGCCAAGCGCCCTGTTTCGTGACATGCTTACCCACAAGGTGGCCCTGCCTTCCCTTGTTTACTGGGTTGTCATTGCAGCGGCTTTGGTTGGTATTTTTGTCCTTGCGCGATACGCATTTCCAGATCCGCGCATAACCAACGGATACGCAATAGGTATCACCGCCAGCTTCGCAATCCTTTCCATATTGGCTCGCGTCGTCATGTATCTGGCGGCAAAGGCAGGCAAACCCCGCTCAGCGGTTTGGCGTTTGGCCATAGCGAACCTGCATCGCCCCGGCACGCCGACCCCGTCTGTAGCCTTGTCTCTGGGCCTTGGTTTGACCCTGTTTGTTACACTCGCGCTGGTGGATGCAAATGTATCAAAGGAGTTGCGCGACAACCTGCCGGACAAGGCGCCCAGCTTTTTCTTTCTTGATGTTGCCTCATCAGAAGCAGACGACTTCTCATCAGCCCTGTCATCAGCAGGCGCGACAGATGTTTCGCGTGCGCCAATGCTGCGCGGCAGGATCATCAAGGTAAACGATGTGGCAGCCAGCAAGGTCAAGGTCAGCGCTGATGCAGCTTGGGCACTTAGAGGTGATCGCGGTATCACATATGCAGATCAGGCACCTGAAGGTAGTTTGCTGACAGAAGGGAAATGGTGGCCGACAAATTATCAGGGCAAGCCGCTGGTTTCGTTTTCTGCTGATATTGCTGAAGGGGCCGATCTCAAAATCGGCGACACTGTCACCGTGAATGTACTTGGTCGGGAAATTACAGCCGAAATTGCAAACTTCCGGGCCGTCGACTGGCGCTCGCTTCAGATCAACTTTGTGATGGTGTTTTCACCCAATACCTTTGCTGGAGCACCGCACATGTTCGTCATAACAGCGCAGTCTGACCCTGCCAGGGAGCTTGATATTCTCAAGCAGGTCGCACAGCCCTATCCAACCATCACCTCTATTCGCGTACGCGATGCACTGGAGGCCATCAACTCGCTGATGGGCAAACTGATTACCGCTATCAGGGGAGCAAACGCCATAACCCTGCTGGCTGGCATTCTGGTTTTGGGAGGCGCTCTGGCAACTGGCTTGTCCGGCCGCATCTATGATGCGGTTATTCTCAAGACTTATGGAGCCACCAGATCGCAATTGCTCAAGGCATTGGTGATTGAGTATGGCCTGCTGGGCCTGGCCACCGCCTGCTTTGCCATCATGGCAGGCAGCTTGGCTGCCTGGGCCGTTATTACGCAAGTGCTGGGCATCGAATGGCAATTCTACGAACTGGTGGCCGTGGCAACAGCACTGGCAGCATTGGTCGTGACGATCAGCGCCGGACTTGTCACCACATGGTCAGCATTGAAAGCAAGTCCTGCTCGTGTTCTGCGGGTAGACTGATCGCGCTGGCTTGCGTACAGTCCAGCTACAAAATTTGGGAAGGGGTTACAGCCACATGGTTGTTCTGAACAGGATCTATACGAAAACCGGTGATGACGGCACTACAGCCTTGTCAACCGGAACCCGCTTGCCCAAGTTTCATGCCCGCATTTCAAGCTATGGCACGGTTGATGAGGCGAACGCTATTCTGGGCATTGTACGCCTGCACACCGGCGATGCTGACATGGCTGAACTGGATGCCATGCTGGCGCGCATCCAGAATGACATGTTTGATCTGGGAGCTGATCTGTGCACACCCGACACTGGTGAG
>JBAUGO010000586.1:0-11103 GCA_049679775.1 Anderseniella sp. | reverse complement strand
GCTGGCGGCTGACGGGATCATCCTCGGCACTACGGAAAATCTGGGCTATATGTCCGGTGCTCTCAAGGATTTTTTCGATCGCACTTACTATGGCGTGATCGAGGAAAAACAGGGTTTACCGCTTGGCGTCTATATTCGGGCAGGCCTTGACGGCACAGGCACACGACGCGCTATCGAAAGCATAACAGGCGGGCTGCGCTGGAAACTGGTGCAGGAACCGATGATCCTGCACGGTGAGTGGAAAGATGCGTTTGTCAGTCAGGTCGAAGAGCTTGGCCTTGCCATGGCGGCGGGACTTGAGGCCGGGGTGTTTTGAGCGAAGTCAGGCCTTTCGCCCCATCCAGACGCAAAACGCCACAATAAGCGCAAAGCCTGCCAGTGTTGCCGTCACAGGTTCACCCAATAACAGCCATGAGCCGAGAAGCGTGACGAAAATCTGTAACAGTTGTACCTGACCGGCCTTTGCCACGCCTGCGAGAGCCATGCCGTTGTTCCAGAAAAAGAAACCCAGAAACTGCGAAAATACTGCGACATAAGCAAAGGCCAACCAGGCACTCGTGGATGCGTTCCAGTTGACTTGGGGCAGTGAAAACATCACCGGCAGGGCAATGACGGGAACCATGACCAGCAGACACCACGAGATCACCTGCCAACCCCCAAGGCGTTTTGTCAGGTCTCCTGAAATGGCGTATCCGATGGATGCTGATATGATGGCGGCGAGGAGCCACAAATCGGCGCCATAAAGCGAACTGCCACCAGCATTGAGCAGGGCGAACGTCACAACGGCAATGGATCCGGCAATAGCCCAGGCCCAGAACTTTGCAGATGGGCGTTCTCCTGCAAACACGATTGCCGCGGCAGCGGTTGCAAGTGGCAGAACGCCCAGCACCACACCACCATGGCTGGCCGGTGCTGTCTGCATGGCGATTGCCGTAAACAGCGGAAAGCCGATCACAATGCCAAAGCCTGCAAGCAGCAATTTCAATATATCGCGACGGACCGGGCGTTTTGATTTCGTCACTGCCAACATGATGCCAGCTAGAATTGCAGCCACGATTGCCCGTCCAAGGCCGACAAACACAGGTGGCAACTCAGCAACGGCAATACGGGTAAATGGCAATGTGAGGCCAAAGATTACCACCCCGGCAAATGCCAGAAGGTAGCCTTTTGTTGTGTTGGTCATGAAGTTTTTGTCGCATGTTGAGGGAAAGTGGTGCGAACCATATTGAGGATGAGGTAAGCTTTCAAGTCATGAGTATATGGACGACAATAACTGAAATTCTGCAATCGGTGGGTGACAGTGTTTCCGAGGCCCTGTCGCGTATCGTCGGTGCGCCGCGTGAAAAGCGTGACCCGCAAAAGTCGGTTGCCTTTACCATCGGTGTTATTGCCTTGTCCGCAAAGATGGCGAAGGCAGATGGTCTCGTCACTCAGGCAGAGATTGATGCATTTCGGGAAATCTTTGTGGTGCACCCGGAAGAAACGCAGAACGTGGCGCGGGTATTCAATCTGGCCAAGCAGGATGTGGCTGGTTTTGACAGCTATGCTCGCAAGATCGCTCGCCTGTTCAAGAGCCAGCCAGAAGTGTTGGAAGATCTGATCGACGGGCTGTTTCATATTGCTCGAGCTGATGGTGAGGTAGGTGCTGATGAGCTGGTGTTTCTGGAGGAGGTTGCCCGTATTTTCGGTCTTGAGGCTCGGTTTGGATGCATTCGGTCGCGCAATCTCCGGAACACCGAAAGTGACCCCTATAGCGTTCTTGGCATTGATTGCGAGGCGAGTAATGATGACCTGAAATCGCATTACCGCAAGCTTGTGAAGGAAAATCATCCCGATAGGCATATTGCTGCTGGAATGCCCGAAGAGGCTGTTGCCATTGCAACCGGCCGGTTGGCCAGGATCACACAAGCCTGGGAACAGGTAGAACGGGAGCGTGGAATTTGATGCGTACGTCACTGCCTCATGAGTTTGTTCCTGCGGTGAACTACAATGACCGGACAGGTGTGGAGGGTCCTGATATTTTGTTGATGCATTATACGGGCGTTCCGACAGAAGATTTTGCGCTGGAAATTTTGACCAGCGGCGAGCGCGAGGTCTCATGCCATTATATGGTGCGGGAGAACGGTGGTATTGTTCAAATGGTTGGCGAGGACAAGCGCGCCTGGCATGCGGGCAAGTCATCCTGGCAAGGCTGCAGCGACATAAACTCGCGTTCAATAGGTATCGAGATATGTAATCCCGGCCATGGTCCGGATTACCGTGATTTTCCTGATGTTCAAATTGAGGCCGTCATTGCACTATCAAAAGATATCATGAGCCGTCATGTAATACCGCCGCATCATGTGCTTGCCCATTCTGATGTGGCGCCAGGGCGCAAGGTGGACCCTGGTGAAAAATTCCCATGGTCAAGGCTTGCAGATGCAGGTGTCGGGCAATGGGTCAGGACTGGCCCTGAACCAATCGAGATTTGCACAACCCGTTTGCAGCAGGCGCTGAAATCAATTGGCTATGGCATTGATGTGACGGGTGTACATGATAGCTGGACGACAACAGTGGTGCAGTCGTTTCAGATGCACTATCGACCGGCTTGTTGTGATGGAGTGGTGGATGCGGAAACCATGAGCGCGCTTAGTGCCTTGCAGGCAACGATTTCAGTCTGAAAATATGGCTTTATCCAGGGCCTCAAGCTTCTCTGCATTCATGGGTTTTTGCAAACAGACAACCAGATTCAAAGGTAGTGACTTCGCCATGGTTTCTGCCATCTGGATAACGCTTTGTGGCTGACTTGATATGATTGCCACTTTTCCGGTGAAGCCTGATGTGTGCAGGTCTTTCATGAACTCAAACCCGTCCCTATCAGGCAAGGCCAGGTCCAGTAACAGCATGTCAATGTCAGATTGCTGTGCCATTAAGGTCATCGCCTGATTAACGCTTGAGGCATGGATGAGTTCAATATTGTCGAACTTTTCCAAGTGTTTGGCGCAAATAGCCTGAAACAGCAAATCATCATCGATCTGCAAAATCTTGCGGGCGTTTTTGGCATCAATCATTTGGAGTATTCTTTGTTCATGAGATTGTGTTGATAGCATACATACGGATAGATCATATATCCAGTTTTCGGCAACTGTGTCGTTAATGCTGCATCTGGCCAAAAATTGAATGTTCTTGCTGGGTGTTTTTGTGATAATCATGATCACTTGATACCAGTCGGCTGGATGATCGCGCCTGAATACCTGTCCTTTCGAGGTTGGGTCAGGTGAGGAAAGTCCGGGCTCCACGAAAACACGGTGCCGGATAACGTCCGGCGGGGGTGACCCCAGGGATAGTGCCACAGAAAGCAAACCGCCACAGACTTCGCGCAAGCCAGGTCTGGAGGTAAGGGTGAAAGGGTGCGGTAAGAGCGCACCGCAGGTTCGGTAACGAAACTGGCGACGGTAAACCCCACCGGGAGCAAGACCGAATAGGGACAGCAGGTTTCGCCTTTACGGGCAGGCCGGTTCAGTTTTCGCGAACGCTGTCCGGGTTGGTTGCAAGAGATGCGCGGCAACGTGCATCCCAGATGAATGGTCATCCAGTGGGTGAATAACCCATGGACAGAACCCGGCTTACAGGCCGACTGGTGTCAAAGATCTCATTTCTGTGTGATTTGCAGATTAAATTGCTCAACCTGTAATTCTGTTCTAAACTTACACCTACCGACACATCGAGGTTGGAATGGGTGTGTCTGGCGACGATCGGATTAGACTTGTGTTCTCTGTTTTGACTTGAGGCCGACGACTTTCCTGAGTGCGCCCGCAGTTTCGGACGGAATATCTTATCCGGGACTGGTCATTCCAGTTATGAAAGCGGGAAAGGATTATTCCTATGCGTGTCAATGGAACGGTTAAGTTCTTCAATACTCAAAAAGGTTTCGGCTTCATCGCCCCTGACAATGGCGAAAAAGATGTGTTCGTACATATCACCGCTGTTCAGAAATCCGGACTGGATGGGCTGGCAGATGGCGATAAGGTCAGCTTTGTCGTGGAGGATGATCCGCGCGGTAGAGGCAAGCAGGCCGCCGAAATTCAGAAGGGCTAGGGTTTCCCTCCAGGGTGATATGTGAAGGTGCTGGCATACATCCAGTGAACCGGCATGTTATGCTGTTTTCAGGATCAGCAATTGATTACATGCGCGCAAAGGCGTATGAACGCATCAATTGAAACATTCTGGAAAGAGATTTTATGTCGAAAGAAGAAGTACTTGAGTTTGAAGGAATTGTAACCGAAGTGCTGCCCGACTCGCGCTTCAGGGTCAAACTTGAGAACGAACATGAGATCATTGCCTACACGGCCGGAAAGATGAAAAAATTCCGTATCCGTACCATTGCTGGTGACCGTGTAACGGTTGAAATGACACCTTATGACCTTGAGAAAGGTCGTATTACGTTCCGCCACAAGGATGCCAAGGCTGGTGCAACACCACCACCTCCTCCAGGACAGAATCAAAATCGTAGACCGGGTGGAAACAGACGTTAAACAGTCTGTGACCAGCTCGCGAGGCACTCAGGACGGTCCGATTTCGGGCCGTTTTGCATTTTAAATGGTGGTTTTACCGAAAAATCATCAACGCGACGCATATTGGTTCACCTTCTCAATACTTTGTTAAGCATCGCCGTTCCAAAGTCCTAATGATTGCTAAATTTTTTGGGATGGGTTTTGTCTTGCGCAGCAAGGCTGATCCATAAATGGGACGCTGCCAGTGATGATCCGCAAAGCTGATCAAGCACCAGATCGCCATATACCTGTGCTCCTGGGTCCTGTGCTGGATGTTGTGCAGGCGCGAGGTGGTGAGGTTGTTGTGGACGCCACCTTTGGTGCTGGCGGCTATACGCGTGCCATGCTGGAGCACGCTGACTGCAAGGTTATAGCAATTGATCGTGACCCCAATGCAATTGCTCATGGAGCGGGTCTGGTATCGGCTTATGACGGACGGCTGGTTTTATGCGAAGGCCGGTTTTCCGACATGGAGCAGTTACTGTCAGATATCGATTTAACCGCTGTGGACGCCATTGTTCTTGATGTTGGTGTTTCATCGATGCAGCTGGATGAAGCTGAACGTGGTTTTTCATTCATGCGGGATGGACCGCTGGACATGCGCATGTCAGGCAGCGGCACAAGTGCGGCTGATCTTGTCAATTCGCTGGAAGAGCGTGATCTGCGTTATATCATTGGCGTTCTGGGGGAGGAAAAGCGGGCATTTGCCATTGCGAAGGCTATTGTTGCCAGACGCGAGAATATGCCCTTTGCAACCACACTTGATCTGGCCGAGCTGATAGAAAAGACAATTGGTCGTCCGCCAAAATCCAAAGGCCCCACCATTCATCCTGCAACCAGAACATTTCAAGCCTTGCGCATTTATGTGAATGCCGAGTTACAGGAACTGGCGCAAGCACTGGGCGCTGCGGAACGTCTGCTCGTACCTGGCGGCAGGTTGGCCATTGTTACGTTTCATTCACTCGAAGACCGGATCGTCAAGCGCTTCTTGCAAAACAGATCAGGACGCGTTGCTCGGGCCTCACGTCATGCACCACAAGCAGAGGAGCTTGAACCTTCATTCGAGGAACTTGTTCGTGGTGGTGTTGTCGCTGATGAGGCTGAAATTCTGGCCAACCCGCGAGCTCGTTCGGCGCGTCTCAGGGCAGCGGTACGGACAGGCGCTGCTCCACATCCGTTTTCGATTGAAGACTTTGGCCGTGAGGTGAGCTTATGCTGAGGTTGTTCAATATTTTGCTCTGTATAGCGGTTCTTGCATCAGGCTTTGCCCTTTACACGCTTGAGCACAAGACACGCTCGACCGAACGCACGATAGCCAGAATCGATGTGCAGGTGGAAAGCGAATATGAATATATAGGTCTGCTGAATGCGGAATGGAGCCTTTTGACCCGCCCGCAACGGCTGGAGATTTTGGCACGGGATCATTTGAAAATGGGACCGATTTTGCCAGACCAAGTGAAAAAGGCCAATGGGCTGGCAGCAATTTTGCCACCCGCACCTGCCCATAACCCAGACCAGGCGCCAACCAGTAAAGACCCATTGGCTGATCTTTTACGGATGATGCAATGATCAACGGCAACAACAAGAAACCGGTTGAACTATCGGCAACTCCTGCAATGGCAGAGCTCAGGGGCCACAAGCGCCTGCGACTGGTCATGACCGGATTTGTGCTGGGTTTTTCTGTTCTGGTTGGCAAACTTGGCTGGCTGACAATTGTTGAGGGCGGGCAGAACGAGCAAGTAGCTCAGTTTGACGAAAAGACCAGAATTCCAAGACCGGACATCACAGACAGGTTCGGCAATGTGCTGGCTACGGACATTCCGGTATCGTCACTGTTCGCTGATCCAGCAAAAATGATTGATGTTGATGAGGCGGTTGAACTTTTGACAGGCGCATTGCCTGACCTTGATGCGGTGAAGCTGCGCAAGCAACTGGACAATCGCAAGCGACGATTTGTTTGGGTGAAGCGGGAAGTGTCTCCCTCGGAGCGTGAGCTTATCCACAATATGGGCATTCCAGGGGTTGGTTTCCGCTCGGAAACCCGCCGTGTTTATCCGATGGGCAAACTTGCATCGCATGTGCTTGGTTCAGTGGATCTGGACTCACATGGAATTGCAGGCATTGAGAAGTTTCTGGATGATCAAGGCGCGTTATATACTGCCTCATTGGCAGATACATCGCGCGCGGCCAGCCTGCCAGCGCAAACGTCCATTGATATTCGCGTTCAGCATGCTGTAACGGACGAATTGCGCAAGGCCATGGTGAAGTTTCGTGCCAAGGCTGCGGCGGGTGTTGTCCTCAAGGCTGATACTGGTGAAGTCCTGTCGCTGGTGTCATTGCCCGATTACAGCCCGAACAACCCGAAGGACGCGCTCAAGGATGAAAATGTCAACCGCGTAACGGCAGGTGTGTTTGAGCTGGGATCGATCATCAAGGCAGTAACTTTTGCCATGGCGATCGATGCTGGCACTGCGACACTGAAATCAAAGTATGATGCACGCTATCCGCTGGTCATTGGACGGGCGCGGATCAACGATTTTCATGCAAAGCGCCGGGTGCTGACCGTGCCTGAAATTTTCATGTATTCGTCGAACATCGGTACCGGTAAAATGGCCCTTGATGTTGGCGAGGAACGCCATCAGGCATTTTTGCGGAAGATGGGATTCTTTGAACGATTGAATACCGAATTACCCGAAGCCGCAAAGCCATTGTTGCCACCACGCTGGGGTAAATTGGTGACAGTAACAGCTTCTTTTGGCCATGGATTTGCCGTACAGCCAATGCAAGGTGCTGCCGTTGCTGCTGCTTTGGTGAATGGCGGAAAACTGATACCGCCAACCTTATTGCGACGTGACAAGGAAACTGCAGCTGCACTGGCGCAACAAGTGATCAAACCATCAACAAGCGCAGATATGCGCTACCTGTTCAAACTCAATGTGGATGAAGGCACTGCTGGTAAGGCGGGGGTGCCAGGCTATCGGATTGGTGGCAAGACGGGAACGGCTGAAAAGGTGGTCAAGGGCCGCTATTCCAAGGATCACAGATTGACCTCTTTCATCGGTGCTTTCCCGATGGATGATCCTGAATATGTTGTCCTGATCCTGATTGATGAGCCTCAACCATTGCCTGAAACCCATGGCTATGCCACGTCCGGGTGGAACGCTGTGCCAACGGCTGGCAAGGTCATTGCGCGCATTGCACCCATGCTTGGTGTGATGCCGGTCTTCGATGAGACATCGTTGAAAGAGCTTGAAAAGTACAAGGCCACCATTGCCAAGGAACGCTCCAGCCAGGCCAGGCTTGATGGTGGTGTGCGATGAGCATGACGCTTGGCGCGCTGGCGCATTCAATTGCAGTTATACCAGACGGACACAGCGATGTGCTTGTATCCGGGTTGAACAGTGACAGTCGTAATATCAAGCCAGGTGAACTTTTTGCTGCCTTGGCGGGTGTTGAGGCTGATGGTGCCAGGTTTATCTCAAGTGCAGTCTCCAATGGAGCTGTTGCCATACTGGCAGATGACGGAATCAAGCTGACATCTGATCCGGGTGTGCCTGTTTTAACGTGCCCAAATCCGCGTCTCGGACTGGCCCTGATGGCAGCTCGATATTACGCACCCCAGCCTGATGTCATGATTGCTGTAACGGGTACGAACGGCAAGACATCCGTTGCATCATTTGTTCGCCAGATATGGACAGTGCTCGGCATTCGCGCTGCCAGTGTCGGCACAGTTGGTATTGTGTCACCAACGGGAACCCGCAAGCTTGCTCATACCACGCCTGATCCGGTTGAAATTCATCAGGCATTGAAGACATTGTCAAAAGAGCATGTTTCGCATGTGGCGTTTGAAGCCTCAAGCCATGGTCTGGCGCAATATCGTCTACATGGTGTTCATCTTGCTGCAGGTGGTTTCACCAATTTCACCCGCGATCATCTGGATTATCACAAGACATTTGAAGCGTATCTTGATGCCAAGATGATGCTGTTTGATGAGGTGCTGGGCGAAGGTGCTACAGCAATTCTCAACGCGGACATGGAACAAATTGACATGATCCGGGCGCGTTGTGAAAAGCGTGGCCTTGTTGTGGCTTCAGTTGGGCGCAAAGGTAATCTGCTCAAGCTCAAATCTGCGGATCAGCACGGATACGGCCAGCGTCTCGAGATAGAAGGGCGCCAGGATACCTATCGGATATACTTGCCTTTGGTGGGCGAGTTCCAGGCAGAAAATGCCTTGATGGCTGCAGGGTTGGTGATCGCTGCAGGTGGTTCTGAGCCACATGTCATTCGCTCGCTCGAGCAATTGCATGGTGCGAGCGGCAGGTTGGAACTTGTTGCGACGACCCGCAAGGACGCACCGGTATTTGTTGACTATGCCCACACGCCTGATGCTCTCGAACATGTGCTGTTGTCCCTGCGCCCATATGCCAGCGGAAAGCTGCATGTGGTGTTTGGTGCAGGAGGTGACCGAGACCCTGGCAAGAGACCCCAGATGGGAAAAGTTGCTGCCAAACATGCTGATGTGATCATTGTAACCGATGATAATCCACGTTCAGAAGACCCGGCATTAATCCGTACAGCCATAATGGCTGAATGCCCGGGTGCATCCGAAATAGGTGACCGTGCATTGGCCATTCAAACGGCAATCAATGGCCTTGACGCCGGTGATGTGCTGGTTGTGGCTGGCAAAGGGCATGAGACCGGTCAAACCATCGGTAACAAGGTCATTGCATTTTCTGATCATGAAGCCGTGCTGGATTGTGTTGCAGGAAGGGTTGCGCATGGCTGAGGCATTGCTATGGACCATCGAAGAACTGGTAGCAGCCACTGGTGGTCGCGTGGAAGGCGCAGTTACGCGTGAACTCAACGGAGTAGCAATTGACAGCCGCACCATCGCAGCGGGGGATATATTTGTGGCCATCAAGGGTGATCGCACCGACGGCCATGACTATGTCGCCAATGCCTTGATGGCGGGTGCCGGTGTGGCCATTGTGTCGCGCGCTGATCAGGCAATGCGTGACGCAGGGCCCTTGCTTATTGTTGATGATGCGCTTGCAGCACTTGAGAACATGGGGCGTGCTGCCCGTGCCCGCAGCGGCGCCAGGATCATTGCGGTTACGGGTTCTGTTGGAAAGACAACCACCAAGGATGCCTTGAAGGTTTGCCTGTCTGCCTGCGGTGAAACGCATGCGTCCGTTTCTTCATTCAACAATCATTGGGGCGTGCCATTGACGCTTGCCCGATTGCCGAAAACAGCAAGCTATGGTGTGTTTGAAGTGGGCATGAACCATGCGGGTGAAATCGAAGCGCTCATCGACATGGTACGTCCGCACATCGCGATTGTCACGGCCGTGGCGGAAAGCCATCTGGGACACTTCAGCTCTCTCACCGACATTGCACACGCCAAGGCTGAAATCTTCTCAGGTGTCGTTGATGGTGGCACTGCGATCATCAACCAGGATAGCGCGTTTTTTGACCTGTTGCGCAAGAGTGCTGCTGGTCATGGCATCCTGGATATCCGAGGGTTTGGCGAGGCAGAAACAGCCGATATCAGACTGAGTAAAATGACCTTGCACAGCAATTGTTCATGCGTCACGGCGAATGTTTGCGGCAACGAAGTCATCTGCAAGATTGGAGCACCCGGACGTCATGTGGTGATGAATTGTCTGGCAGTGCTTGGTGCTTGCGAAGCCGCAGGTGCCGATCTTGCCCGTTGTGCCCTGGCGCTTGCCAACATTACACCACCATCAGGTCGCGGGGTTCGTCACAAGTTGAAAGTCGATGGTGCGAAGGCCTTGCTGATTGACGAAAGCTACAATGCCAATCCGGCATCCATGCGCGCAGCTCTTGAAATGCTGGGATCGCAGAACCCGGAAGGACGTGGCAGGCGCATTGCAGTTATAGGCGACATGCTGGAGCTTGGGACATCCTCAAAACAATTGCATGCAGAGCTGCTTGACCCGCTCAACGCTGCTCGGGTTGATCAGGTTTTTGCTTGCGGGCCGGATATGAAAACCTTGTGGGAACAGTTGCCGGGTGACATGCAAGGTGCCTATGCGGACAAGTCTGACAATCTGGTTGAAGCCTTGCTGGGCTCGATCAGGCAAAATGATATCATCATGGTCAAAGGCTCGCTGGGGTCACGAATGGCTGTGCTGGTGAAGGCAATACTTGAAAACCATGGGGGTAGTTCCGAGGAATAAATTTCGTCAAACGCTGCAAATCAGATTAGTTTGCAACACATAACGTGGTCTTCCCGGACAGGTAACAAACACATGCTATTTTATCTTTTTACTGAGCTTTCTGATCAGATTTCCGGGTTGAACGTGTTCAGGTACATCACGTTTCGTACCGGTGGTGCGCTGATGACATCATTGTTTTTGGTGTTCATGTTTGGACCCTGGCTCATATCCAATCTTCGCCTGAAACAGGGCAAAGGTCAGCCGATCCGCGAGGACGGGCCTGCTCGCCACATCATTGAAAAGCAAGGTACGCCTACGATGGGAGGATTGATGATTTTGGCAGGCATTGTCGTTTCGACCCTATTATGGGCTGATCTTGGCAACCTTTATGT